>NZ_JAMXIO010000022.1:0-78571 GCF_059651515.1 Oerskovia sp. 140933 | reverse complement strand
CCCCCGTGGGGGCGGCGCCTGCCGCTCGTGCATCAGCCGCAGGAAGCGGCCGCGTAGTCGACGGTGAACGTCGACGTCCGGTCACCGATCGTCGCGACCACGGTGGCGGCGCCGGCCTCGACCGACGTCGCCCGCGAGGCGAACGACTGCGCTGCGGACTTGCCCGGGGCGACACCCGTGAAGGTCTTCGTCCCGAACGGCGTGGTCACCTTGATCGTGGCCGGCGCGTCGTCGGTGTTGACGACCCGCACGTTGACGAGCGCCTTGCCCGCCGTGCACTGCGTGCGCACCACGACCTCGGCCGTGACCCCGCCCTCGACCGCCGGCACCGAGAGGGTGAGCGGCTCGCTCACGTTCCCGGCGACGTCGACCGCGCGGTACGAGACCTCGACGGCCCCGTCCCCGACGGCGAAGGGCTCGGTGTACTCGAGCCACTCGTCCGCAGGGGTGTCGGCGAGGCGGTACTCGACCCGGGCGAGACCCGAGCCCGTGTCCGCGCCGGCCAGGGTGACCGTGCGCTCGGACAGCTCGGCCGTCGCTGTCGGTGCCGTGGCGTCGATCTTGACCACGTGCGCGACCTCCTGCGACACGTTGCCGGCCTCGTCGGTCGCGCGGAAGGCGAGCGAGTGCTCGCCACCCGTCGTGAGCTCGATCCCGGTCGTGTACGGGGCCCAGGCGCCGTCGGCGACCTTGACCTCGATCGACGGCGCCTGCGAGACGTCGTCGGTCGCGGTCGCGGAGACCGTCACGGCCCCGGTGTTCCAGCCGGACGCGCCGGCCGCCGGGTCCTGGGCGACGGTCACGACCGGCGCCTGCGTGTCCTCGTCACCCGTGGTGACGTGGAACCAGTCGAACGCGACCGTGACCGGGACCTCCTGCTCGGGGCCGATGGCCACGAGACCGAAGGACGTCAGTGCCGCGTCGTTCGTGACGGGCGCCCCGAGGGACGTCCAGTTCACGCCGCCGTCGCTGACCCAGCCCTGGTACGTGCTGCCCACCTTCTCCATGCGCAGGTACCAGTAGCCCGACTCGGTCGTGTCGGCGATCTCGAGCTGGCGGTTGCCGCCGCTCGAGGCCGCGTTCTTCTCCGACGCGAGCTCGGCACCCAGGTTCAGGGGGGTGCCGGGCTGGTTCTTGGCGACCACGTCGAGCTTGACGTAGTTGTCGTCGTCGCCGTACGCCATCAGACCCGCGTACTGCCAACGGTGCAGCAGCGGAGCCTTGAAGCGGGTCTCCGCGACCCAGTCGCCCTCGGGGGCTGCCTGGAGCACGAAGTTGCGCGGGCTGACCGGGTTGTTGTTGTTGATGTCGCCCGGCTGGGTGGTGATGCGCAGCTCGCCGCCGGCGACCTCGACCTTCGAGGCGTCGTAGCGGACCACGTTGTTCCAGCGGCAGCCGTCGAGAGCCGTGCCCTCGAACTCGTCGGACGGCTCACGCGTGCCGTCGTCCGTCGAGTCCGGCGTGACCTTGAACCAGTCGACCAGCGCGACCGAGTCGGCCGTGCCCGTGTCGCCCGCGGCGATGACGCCGAAGGTCGCGTTCGCCTTGACCGGGGCAGAGCCCGCGATCGCGGTCCACGTCTGGCCGTCCGCCGAGTACGCGGCCGTGATGGCCGTACCCGTCGAGGTCAGCTTGAGGTACACCGACGACGGGAAGCTCGCCGCGACGTTCGTCTGGCCGTGCCACGTGCGCGCACCGCCGGTCTCGGTCTGGAACTCCAGGAAACGGTTGCCGTTCTGGTTCTTCGTGAACGCGAACTTGGTGTACTCGTCGTCGTTCACGTGCACGAGGAGACCCGCGTGCTGCCAGTGCCGTGCGAGCGGGACCTCGACCTTGGTCTGGATCTCCCACGCCCCGGCAGGTGCCGGCTGGCCCAGGTAGCTGATCGGGCCCGGGACCGCCTCGTTGATGTCGCCCTGGACGACGGGCAGGACCGCCTTGCCGTCCGCGACCGTGATCGACTTCCCGGGTGCGGTGCGCACCACGGTCCAGCGACCGGTGTCGAGCGACGCGGCGTCGAACTCGTCGGACTTCTGCGCCGCGCACTGCGGCGGCGTGCCCGTACCCGGCTCGGTCGGGTCGACCGGGTCGTCGTCGAACGTGAAGTCCTGGAACTCGACCGCGCTCTGGTTCGAGCTGTGCGCCGTCACGAACAGGCCGACGTCCTGGACCGACGCCGCTCCCGGCAGGGACACCGGGTCGCCGATCTGGGTGAAGTTCTCGCCGTCCTTGCTCCACGACGCGGTGTACAGGTCACCGTCGCGCTCGATCCGCACCCACGCGGGGTAGCTCGACGAGCTCGCCGCGGACGACGTCACGAGCTGGCCCGCAGCGTTGCCGCGCAGCCACTCGAAACCACCGTTGGGGCGGATGCCCAGGGCCGCGTAGCCCGGCGACTTGCCCGGCTGCGTCACGTCGTTGCGGACGATCAGCCCTGCCTTGGCGGACCCGTTGGAGTTGCCCTGGCTGTTGATCTTGACCGTCGCGGACCACTTCTCGTCCGCCCCGGCCTCCTTGTAGATGGCCGAGTACTCGTCGGTGCCCTGCCACATGTTGGCACCTGCAGAGGTCACGAGGTACTTGCCCTCGGAGAGCTGCTCGAACGTGCCGTTCGCGTTGGTGAAGGTCTTCATGCCGGCGAACAGGTCGCCGACCTGCGCCATGACGATGCGGGACTTCGTGGTGAGGCCCTTGTCGTTCGTGGCGACCGCGGTCAGCTTGTAGTAGTTGTCCGCCGTCGCGTTCCACGTCGTGGTGTACGGCGCGGACGTGTCCGTGCCGATCGACTCGCCGTTCACGAAGAACTCGACCTGCGTGACCGTGTTCTCGGCGTCCGTCGCGGCGGCCGAGACCGTGATCTCACCCTGCTCGAGCTGGACGCCCGCCTCGGGAGCGGTCACGACGACCTCGGGGCGGGTCGTGGCCGAGATGCCCTTGCCGTGCGCCTCGATGAAGTTCAGGCGACGCTCGCCCGCACCGGGGAACACGACGTACAGCGTGAAGCTCTCGCCCGGGTCCGCCACGTCGACGCGCACGTCGGTGAAGGTCCCCAGGCCGGTCTCCGGGACGGAGGCCGTGGCGAGGAGCTCGCCGTCGGGAGCGTCACGACGCAGCTCGACGGTGCCCGCCTGGGCTGCCGAGACGCGCAGCGACAGGGCGCTGATCTGGTGGAGGTTGAACGGGTCGTACGAGGACCAGGCCCCGTCCTTGCCCGTGATGACGGACCCGCCGCCCTCGACGTCCCGGCTCGGGAGCTGGGTCGTGCCCTGCGAGGCCGTCTGGAACTCGGCCTCACGCTTCTTGCCGAAGACCAGGGTCGTGTCGGAGCCGGTCAGCGCGGGCACGTCGCCCTCGCCGCCGCCGTCGGTGTACCGGGCGTCGAGCACGTAGAAGACGTTCATGTCCTCGCCGTGGCCACCGCCCAGGCCGGTCTCGACCGAGCCCGTGGTGCCGTGGAGCGGCTCGGACGGGTGCGCGTGCGCGTCGTGGCCCAGTGCGGGCTGGATGATGACGTTCTCGTCGACGATCGAGGCGTCCTCGGCGTCGGTGACCTCGACGTCCCAGTCGATCCGGTCGCCGAAGTCGAAGAACGACCCGGTCGGCGGCAGGTTGAAGTCGACCTCGGGGCGCGTGTTGCCGACCGTGATCGGGACCGTCGCGGTGCCGACCTTGCCCGACGGGTCGCTCACCGTGAGGCGGGCGTCGTAGACGCCGTTCGCGGTGTAGGTGTGCACCGGCTTGGCGTCGGTCGAGTCGGTCGTGCCGTCACCGTCGAAGTCCCACGCGTACGTGAGGGCCTCGTTCTCGGGATCCGTGCTCGCGGCACCGTCGAACGTGACGGTCAGCGGGGCCGTGCCCGAGTCCGGGGTGGCAGCCGGCTTGGCCACCGGTGAGCGCGATCCGGAGACGTAGTCGATGCGGTGCAGGCCCGAGTTCGGGTTGTCACGCCCGAACCCGCCGCCCCAGTCGAGCACGTAGAGCGCGCCCTCGGGGCCGAACGTCGAGTCGATCGGGGCGAGGAACTGCTCGTTCGACAGGAAGGGGTTGACCTTCTCGACGGCGGCGCCCTTCGGCGTCGTGTCCTTGAGGTCGATCGAGTACATCTTGTTGCGCGCCCACTCGTAGAAGAAGGGCTTGCCGTCGTAGTACTCGGGGAACTTGGTGTCCGACACGAGGTCGGCGTCGTAGCTGTAGAACGGACCACCCATGGGTGCGAGCCCGCCACCGGCGTTGATGACGCCGGGGGCAGAGGTGCGCTGGTAGCCGTAGTACATGTCCGCGGGCTGGGCCGCGGGGAGCTGCGTCAGACCCGTGTTCAGGATGGAGTCGTTGACCGGGGCGGCGCAGTCGAAGTTGGCGCCGACCGTCACCGGGTTGGTGCGGTAGTCGACGTCGCGGAAGGGCTCGTTCTTGCCCATGCACAGGGGCCAGCCGAAGAAGCCCGGCTCCTGGATGAGGTTCCACTCGGCGATGCCCGCGGGGCCGCGGTTCGCGAGGTTGTCCGAACCGTTGTCCGGGGAGTAGTCGGCCACGCCGAGGTTGCCCGTGGCGGGGTCGATCGTGAAGCGGAACGGGTTGCGGAAGCCCATGGCGTAGATCTCGGGCAGCGTCTTGTCGGTGCCCGGGGCGAACAGGTTGCCCTCGGGGATCGTGTACGTGCCGTCGGCCTCGGGGTGGATGCGGAGCACCTTGCCGCGCAGGTCGTTGGTGTTCGCCGACGTCGCGCGCGCGTCGTGCAGCCGGCCCGGGCGCTCGGAGATCGGGGCGTAGCCGCCCGAGGGCTCGGAGTGCGGGTTCACGTCGTCGCCCACGCCGATGTACAGGTCACCGGTGCGGTCGTCGAAGATCAGGCTGCCGCCCGTGTGACCCGGCTCGTCGGGCAGGCGCCCGGCCGGGACCTCGATGAGGACCTTCTCCGAGGCCGGGTCGATCACGGTGCCGCCGGGACCGCCGTCGGTCACGGTGAAGCGCGAGATCCGGTTGAAGAAGTTCTCCGGGTTCGTGTCGTCGGCGCTGGCCGGCGAGTAGTACTGGTACAGGTACCCGTTGGTCGCGAAGTCCTTGTCGAGCGCGAGGCCCAGCAGGCCGTCCTCACCACCGGAGTACACGGGGATGGTGAGCGCGGTCGTGGTGTTCTGGGTGCGCGGGTCGTAGACGCGGATCTGTCCGCGCACGAGCTCGGTGAAGAACACGCGGCCGTCGGGGGCGACGTCCATGCCGAACGGCGCGCTCGTGTTGGTGTCGAGCGCGACCTTCTCGAACTGGCCCCAGTCGGTGCCGCCGCAGTCGCCGGCCACCTGGCCGGACGCCCACTGGACGCCGCCCACGATGTGCTGGACCAGGTCCGGCTCGCCCGTGAAGTGCGCACCGAAGTGACCCATGCCGGTCATCCAGGCGCGGCCTCCGTCATAGGGCTTGCACCACGAGATCGGGTGGTCGGCGCCCATCTTGTTGCCGCCCGCGTCGTACGTCGACTCGTCCATCGTGGCGAGCACGTGCGCGCTGCCGCGCACGTTGGCCGAGTAGTTGTACCACTCGTCGGCGCGGTTCCAGCGCTGGTCGAGGTGCGACGTCGAGGGGTGCACGCGGTCCTCGACGCGGACCGTGCCGGGCAGGCCCGGGCTGTTGCCCGTGGCCGCGTGACCGGGCATGAGCGCCCCGATCATGTCGTCCCACCAGCCGTAGTTCCCGCGCATGTCGGTCGCGTTGTGGATCGCGACGATGCCGCCGCCGGCCTGCTGGTAGCGCTCGAGCGCGGCCTTCTGGTCCGCGTTCCACGGGTCGCCCGACGTCTGGAACATCACCAGGGCGTCGTACTCGGCGAGCCCGGCGTCGGTGAAGACCGAGGAGTCCTCGGTGTGGTCGGACGCGATCCCGACGTCGGCGAACGCGGCCTCGAGCACGGGCGTGCCCTGCGTGATCGCCTCCGAGTGCCGGAACTGGGTCGTCTTGGTGAAGATGAGGACCTTGCGGTCGTCACCGGGAGCATGTGGTCCGTCGTGGGCGGTGGCCATGGTCGCGGGCGCGAGAGTGAACGCCAGAGCTCCGATGGTCAGCGCCGCGACGGCTCTTCCCCGCAGGGGAAGTCGCGCAGCCTTCATGTGTCTTGCCTCCAGGGCAGTCGGCACGTGGCGAGAGTCCGTGCCCCGCTCGTCGGTGAACGGGGCCGCACGTGCTGTGAAGAGATACGTCGTCCCACGGCGTGCCGGCGCCGTCGGTCCTGCGAAACGAGGTGGTGCAACCTACCGGTCGGTCAGCCGCGCATCAGTCCTTTCAGGAAGGCCAGGCCATCGACAGCGATGGCGTCCTGGGTGGGGGCGAGCGACCGCCAGATCGAGGCGGCCGTCGCGATGGTCGCGTTGTCGGCGGTGAACGACTCGATGCACAGGAAGCCGTCGTAGCCCACCCGGTCGAGCGCGCCGAGGAACGCGGTCCAGTCGAGGTGATCGCTTCCGGGGGCCCCGCGGTCGTTGCCGCAGACCTGCACGTGCGCGATGCGGTCCCCGGCGCGCGTCACCGCGGCGGCCAGGTCCGTCTCCTCGATGTTCATGTGGTAGATGTCGAGCATGAGCCCGATCCCCTCGGTCGGGAGGGGTGCGACGACCGCGAGCCCCTGGTCGACCGTGTTGACCAGGCTCGTCTCGTAGCGGTTCAGGGGTTCGAGACCGATCCGCACCCCCGCGGCCATGGCGTGGTCCACGACGGGCGCGAGGTGGTCGACGAGCTCGGCGTACGCGGCCTCGCGCTGGCCGGGGGTCAGCCGCCAGGTGCGCCCGACCGACGCGTACGCGGGGCCGCCGATCACCCGCGAACCGACCGTGTGCGCCAGGTCGACGACCTGGCGCAGGTAGTCCTGGGTCCGGCGGATCGTGCCGGCGTCGGCTGCGACGAGCTCGCGCCCGGGCCCCATGACGAGGGACACCGACGCCCCGAGGCCGTGGTCGTCGAGGACGCCTGCGGCCTGCTGCGGGTTCCAGTCGGCGACGTCCTCGACGGGCAGCTCGAGGACGTCGAACCCCCACCCGGCGACACGCGGGGCGATCTCTCGCAGGGAGGCGTCGGTCAGGGGCGAGGTCCACACCCAGGTGTTGACCCCCAAGGGGCGTGTGCGGGCCACTGTGCTCTCTTTCGTCGGTGGGTGCGTCTGCAGGGATGCCCGACGCCGGAGCTCGCCCTCGCGCGGAAGGCGGGCTCCGTCGTCGGGCACCCGGCGGGCCGTGCCGACCTACCCACGCCCGGCCCCTCGAGGAGAGCGAGGGACCGGGCGGGGGGGGCGGGGTCAGCGGCCGGGGGCCGTGAGGTGCGTCGACCGCGTCAGCGGTTCGTCCACGCCTCGGGGTAGCCGGGCAGGTCCTCGCCGCCGAACTTGGCGTAGTGCAGCGAGGGCATGTCCTTGTTGGCCTCGAGGTAGGCGTCCAGGTCCTCGCCCGTGATGGGCGACTGCGGGAGGACCCACTCGGCCGGGACCTGCTCGCCGTTCCAGATCTTCTGGGCCGCGAGGATCGGGGTGCGCCACTGGAAGTTGGAGTACACGGCACCCAGGGCCGTCATGTCCGTCTCCTGCCACTTGCGCATGAAGCTCAGCTCGTCCTCGCCCATGAAGACCGGGTAGGGCTTGCCGGCGTCCTCGAACGCCTCGACCGCCGCGACCGCGCCGTCGCCCGCGTCCATCCAGATGCCGTCGACGTCGCCGCGCTGCAGGTACTGCGTCACGATGTCCTTGATCTTGGCGCCGTCACCACCGGTGAACTCCTGGCCCACGACCTCGATGTCGCTCTCCGAGAAGATCTTGTCGGCCGCGGCCCAACGGTTCTCGAGCACGTCGACGCCGGGCAGGATGCGCAGGGCCAGGACCTTGGAGCCCGGCTCGAGGTTCTCGACCAGGAACTCCGCGCCGTCGGCACCGTACGCGTAGCCGCCGATCGGGTGGATGTACGTGACCATGCAGTCGGAGTTGACGCCACGGTCGAACACGATGACGGGCTTGCCGCTCTCGCACGCCGCCTCGACCGCGGGGGTCAGGGTCGCGGTCGTGGACGGCGAGATGATGATCGCGTCGCAGTCACCGGCCTCGACGAACGCCTGGATGTCGGAGATCTGCTTGTTGTCGTCGTCCGCCGCGTCGGAGACCCGGAACTCGGAGATCTCGCCCGACGTCTTGAGGACCTCGACCTGCTGCTGCATGGTGATGAACCCCGTGACGCGCCACGGGTTGGAGACCGACGCGTTGGAGAAGCAGAGCTTCTTGCCGCCCTCCTTCGCGTACTGCGCGGTGTCCACGTACTCGGGGTCGATGGCCTGCAGCCACGGCTGCTCGGCCGGTCCCTCGGGGACCGCGGTGCGCTGCGCGAGCTGGCGGTCGTAGTCGGCCTGCACGAACCACTCGCTGTTCGCACCGGACTCGCTCGCCTCCTCGCCCGCCTCGGCGGCGGTCTCGCCGCCCCCGGCGGGGGCGTCGGGCACGTCGGTGCTGCACGCAGCGGTGAACAGCAGTGCCGCGGTCGCGGCTCCTGCCATGAGAACTCGAGAGCGTCGCATGTTCCTTCTCCTGTGATCGGAAGACTTCGTTGTCCTGCCCGTCGCAACGGTGCGACGGTCTGTCGGGGACGGATCTGTGTGGCGTTCCGGGGGGTGGCCGGAGGACTAGGGCGCTGCTGGCTGGGGCTCCTTGGGGACGGTGGGTTCGGGGACCCCTGCCGGGGTGGTCGGGGAGCTCGGGGCGCCCGGGGGCGCGGTCCTGGACCTGCGCGGCATCGCGGCGTAGGCCACGGCGGCGATGATGATCACGCCCTGGACCGCGGGGCGGATCGTGGACGGCAGGCTGAGCTGGTTGAAGAGGGTGAACAGGGCCTCGAGGGTCAGCGCGCCGGCCATGGCCGCGACGACCGACCCCCGGCCGCCGCCCAGGACGACGCCGCCCAGGACGACCGCGGTGATCGCCATGAACTCGAGGCCCTCGCCGACCTGGGCCGTCACACCCGCGTAGCCGCCGATGAGGATGCCCGCGACCGTGGCCATGAAGCCCGAGAACAGGAAGGCCCGCGTGCGCACCCACCAGACCGCGGTGCCCGAGAACGCTGCGGCCACGTCGTTGTCACCGGTCGCGACGAGCGTGCGACCGAACGGGCGGCGCATGACGACCACCGCGACCACGCCGAGGACGACCGTGATGAGCACCGCGTACGGGACCTGGAACTGGCCGGGCGTGTCGGGGAGCCCGCCACGACCCCACTGGCGGAAGCCCTCCGTCAGGGAGCCGGTCGGCGCCCCGCCGGTCCAGAGCCGGATCGCCCCGTACAGGACGAGCATCATGCCGAGCGTCGTGATGAACGACGGGACCTTGAGCAGCGTGACGATCAGGCCGTTGACGAGCCCGACGCCCAGGCCGAACAGGACCATGAGGCCGATCACGGGCCACGTCATGGACTCCTCGCCGTCGATGAGCTTGGCCGCGATCACGACCTGCGCCCCGACGAGCGAGCCGACCGAGAGGTCGAACTCCCCCGAGACGATGACGAAGTACTGCCCGATCGCCAGGACGATGAGCGGGGCCGCCTTCTTCAGGAAGGCCATGATCGACATGGGCTCGCCGAACGACGGGTTCATCACGAGGATCGCGACGAACACCACGATCAGCAGGGCGTAGACGGTCCAGGTGCTGCCGGACGTGACGCGCTGGACCCAGCGGGAGAACCCGCCCCGGGTCGGGGCCTGCGTGCCGCTCGGGCTGGTCGCGGGAGTGCTCGCGCTCATCGGGTGGCCTCCTTGCCGGTGGTGCTCGTGGGGCTCGCGGAGCCGGGGCCGCCGCCGTCCGGGCCCGAGCCCGGTCCGACGGACCTGCCCAGCGCCCGGAACCTCGCCCGGCTGCTGGCCGGGTCGATCTGACGGCGGGCGTACATGGCGACCGCGGCGATGATGATCGCGCCGCGCAGGACGTCCTTGAAGAACGGGCTGACGTCGAGCACGTTGAACACCGTGTCGAGCGACGCGAGGATCAGGACGCCCGCGATCGTGCCGAGGATCGAGCCGCGTCCGCCCATGAGCAGGGTCCCGCCGAGGACCACGGCCGCGATCGAGTTGAGGTCGTAGCCGTAGGTGTAGACCAGGGCGTTGCCCGTGCCGAACCGTGCCGCGATGAGGAGCCCGGCCACGCCCGCGCACAGCGAGCACAGGACGTGGGCCAGGATGATCGACCGGTCGGTGCGGATGCCCGAGAGCCGGGCGACGTCGATGTTCCCGCCGACCGCGAACATGTGGTAGCCGGGGCGGGTGCGGGTCAGCAGCACGACGCCGAGCACCATGACCACCGCGAGCACGATGACCGAGACCGGCACCGGGCCGATGCGGGTGTACCCGAAGCCCTGGAACGCCTTGGGGATCTCGCCCGAGGGGCCCTTGTACTGGGTGTCGAGGTAGCCCTTGATGATGAGGCCGACACCGAGCGTCGCGATGAACGAGTTGACGCGGAGCTTCGAGATCACCAGACCGTTGACCAGGCCGACCCCCGCGGCCACCGCGAGCGCCGCGACGACGCCGAGCCAGATGCGCGACGGGTCGCCGGCCATGGTCGTGGCGGCGACGAGCGAGGACCAGGCCACGACGTAGCCGACCGACAGGTCGAGCGACTTGCACAGGATCACGAACGTCTGCCCGATCGCGACGAAGCCCAGCAGGCTCGTCTGCGACAGCAGGTAGAACAGGTTCCCCTGGCTGAAGAAGCTGCCGCCCTGCGCCGCGACGAGCCCGGCCGAGACGGCCAGGATGCCGACGAGCGCGAGGTAGACGATCCCCGTCGAGCCGAGCCGGCGCCGTCGGGGGCCCGACGTCGCGCTCCCCGCACGGGGCGAAGCGGTGCTCACCGCGGTGCTCATTTCTCCTCCTGGAGGGTGTCGCTGTGCGCGGGACGGGGTGGTCGGACGGTGGACCCGACGGGGACGTCGAGCGCGGAGAGGTCGACCTCGACGTGCTCGGACGTGTCCCCCGCGCCGGTCGCGAGCGCCATGACGGCCTCTTCGTCGCTGCCCGCGGGGAGCTCGCCGGCGAGCCGGCCGTCGCGCATCACGAGGATGCGGTCAGCCATCGCGACGACCTCGGGGAGCTCGGAGGAGATGAGCAGGATCGCGACGCCGCGCGCCGTGAGCGTCCGCATGAGGTCGTAGACCGCACGCTTGGCGCCGACGTCGATGCCACGCGTGGGTTCGTCGAGCACGATGACCGACGGGTCGGTCACGAGCCACTTCGCGAGGACGACCTTCTGCTGGTTCCCGCCCGAGAGGTACTGGACCTCGGCGTCCTTCGAGCGCGAGACCAGGTCGAGCGACGACAGGATGCCCGGGATCGCCCGGGCCCGACGGTCGGAGGACCGGGGGGTCACGGCGTCGAGCACGAGGCGCGCGTTCGCGGAGATCGACTGCTCGAGCGCGAGGCCCTCGGCCTTGCGGTCCTCGGTCACGAGCGCGATCCCGAGGCGGACCGCCTCACGGGCAGAGGCGACCGTCACGGGCTCGCCGTCGAGCAGGACCGTGCCGCGGGTGAAGGGCGCGACGCCGAACACGCCGTGCGCGATCTCGGTGCGTCCGCTGCCCTGGAGCCCGGCGAGGGCCACGATCTCGCCCGCGCGGACCTCGAGGTCGATCCCGTCGACCTGGGTGTTCCCGGCGTCCGAGAGCGCGAGCTTGACGGCCCCCGGCACCGTGCCAGGGTCCTTGTCCGGGTAGTAGCCCGCGAACTCGCGCCCGACCATGGTGCGCACGAGCCGGTCCGGGGTGATGTCGGCCGTCGCGGTCGTCAGCACGAGGTCACCGTCCTTGAGCACCGTGATGGTGTCGCAGAGGTCGAAGATCTCCTTGAGGCGGTGCGAGACGTAGAGGATCGCGACGCCGCGGTCGCGCAGCTGCTGGACGAGCGCGTAGAGGAGCTCGACCTCCTGGTCGGCGAGCGCCGCGGTCGGCTCGTCCATCGAGATGATGCGCGCGTCGTAGGAGACCGCCTTGACGATCTCCACGATCTGCTGCTCGGCGACGGACAGCGAACCGACCCGCATCCACGACGCGAGGCCGTGCAGACCGAGGTCGGCGAGCAGGGCGTCGGTGTCGCGGGCCATGCGCCGGACGTCGACGATCCCGAACCGGCGCGGCTCGCGTCCCAGGTAGACGTTCTCCGCGACGGTGCGCTCGGGCAGGAGGTTGAACTCCTGGAAGACCGTCGAGACCCCGGCCAGCTGCGCTGCGAGCGGCGACGCGAACGTCGCGGGGGCGCCGTCGAGCTCCATGGAGCCCGCGTCGGGCTGGTGGACCCCGGCGATGATCTTCATGAGCGTCGACTTGCCGGCACCGTTCTCGCCGACGAGCGCGTGGACCTCGCCCGGGCGCACGTCGAGGTCGATGCCGCGCAGGACCGAGTTGCCGAAGAAGACCTTGCCGATGCCCCGCAGCCGCAGGATGGGCGCGCCCGTGGCGCTCGCTCCTCCTGGTGCCGTCGGTGATGTCATGCCCCTACCTCCACCCAGGTGCCGGTGCGTGCGGAACGGGCCACGGCCTCGGCGAGGTGTGCGGCCCGGAGCCCGTCGGCGAACGTGGGCAGCCCGTCGGGCGTGCGCCCGGCGATGGCCGCGGCGGTGTCGCCGACGAGAGCGTCGAAGCAGTCCTGGTACCCCTGGGGGTGCCCAGCGGGGAGACGGGAGTAGCGCGCGGCCGCGGGGGCGAGCGTCTCGGGGTCGCGCACGAGCAGGCGGCTCGTGTCGCGGCGTCCCTCCCAGAGGCTCTCGGGGGCCTCCTGGTCGAACGCGAGCGTCGACTCGGACCCCGAGATCTCGAGGAAGAGGCGGTTCTTGCGGCCGGCCGAGACCTGGCTGATGACCGCCGAGCCGAGCGCTCCGCCGTCGGTCTCGTACTGGAGCGTCACGGCGTCCTCGGTGCGGACCGCGGTCGGGAGCCCGTCGAGTCCCGTGCGCTCGGCGTTGACGGTCGCTGTCTGGGCGACGAGGCGCACGATGCGCTGACCCGTAGTGAACTCGAGGAGGTCGCAGAAGTGCGACCCGATGTCGCCGAACGCGCGGCTCGCCCCGCCCAGCGCCGGGTCGACGCGCCAGTTGTCGTCGCTCGCGCGCAGCAGCCAGTCCTGCAGGTAGGACCCGTGGACCAGGCTGATCGTGCCGACGGCGCCGCTGCGGACGCGTGCGCGCGCCTCGCGCACCATGGGGTGGAAGCGGTAGGCGAAGGGCACGACGGCGACGCGGCCGTCCGTGGCGGAAGCCTGCGCGGCGAGACCGGCCAGGGCGAGCGCACCCTCGAGGTCGGTCGCGAGGGGCTTCTCGCACACCACGTGCTTGCCGGCCGCGAGCGCCGCGGTCGCGAGGGGAACGTGCAGGAAGTTGGGGGTGCAGACGTGCACCACGTCGACGTCGGGGTCGTCGATGAGCTCCTGGGCGGTGGCCGCGTAGCCCTGCGCGCCGAGGTCGGCCGCGGCCTCGCGGGCACCCGGGGCGTCGATCCCGGCGACCGAGACGAGCTCTCCCCCGGCCGTGCGGATCGCCCGGGCGTGGACCTCCCCGATGAATCCCGTCCCGATGATCCCGGCCCGGTAGCCCGCGGCGGGCAGGCGGCTGGGCAGCAGGTCGGTCGCTGCGCGGTCAGTGGTGGGGGTGGTCGCTGCGGCCACGGTGGCGTGTGCGTCCAGGGTGGACGCCTGCGTCGGGGCTGTGGGGGCGGTGACTGCCCCGTGGTCTTGCGCGACTTCTTCGGCTCGCATGTCACACACCGTAGGGGGACTTCTGACGGCGGTCAAGCAAAAGCCGGAAGTTCATTGTCACCGTTCAGTAACATCATCGGTTAAACAATTGCTGCGGCGTACCGTCGGTGACGTTTCCTCTCTCCCGACCGTGCACGGCCCCCACCGCCGACGACGCAGGGCGCCCTCGCTCGGAGGACGCCCTGCGTCGTCGTACGGCCGGCCACGCCCGCGGCAGCACCTGCTGCTGCGTGGTCGGGAGCTGCTGCTACTGCTTGGTCGAGAACGCCGCGTCGAACGCTGCGTCGGGCGCCTCGAACGCGTACTGCTTGACGAAGGCCAGGGCCTCGGGCGCCCCGACGAGACGGTCCATGCCCGCGTCCTCCCACTCGACCGAGATCGGACCGTCGTACCCGATGCTGTTGAGCATCCGGAAGGCGTCCTCCCAGGGCACGTCACCGTGGCCCGTCGAGATGAAGTCCCAGCCACGGCGCGGGTCGGCCCAGGCCAGGTGCGAGCCCAGCCGGCCGTTGCGGCCGTTGTGCATGCGCTTCTTCGTGTCCTTGCAGTCCACGTGGTAGATCCGGTCCTGGAAGTCCCACAGGAACCCCACCGGGTCGAGGTCCTGCCACACCATGTGGCTCGGGTCCCAGTTGAGCCCGAACGCCTTGCGGTGCCCGATCGCCTCGAGCGTGCGGACGGTGGTCCAGTAGTCGTACGCGATCTCGCTCGGGTGCACCTCGTGCGCGAAGCGGACCCCGACCTCGTCGAACACGTCGAGGATCGGGTTCCAGCGGTCCGCGAAGTCCTGGTAGCCGGCGTCGATCATGTCCTGCGACGCCGGCGGGAACATCGCCACGTACTTCCAGATCGACGAGCCCGTGAAGCCCACGACGGTCTTGACGCCCAGCCTCGCCGCCAGGCGCGCCGTGTTCTTCATCTCCTCGGCCGCCCGCTGCCGGACGCCCTCGGGGTCGCCGTCGCCCCACACGCGGTCCGAGAGGATGTCCCGGTGGCGCTGGTCGATCGGGTCGTCGCACACCGCCTGCCCCTTGAGGTGGTTCGAGATCGCGTGGACCTGGAGGTCGTACTTGGCCAGCAGGTCGAGCCTGCCCTGCACGTACTCGTCGTCGTCCCAGCGCCACGGGTCGAGGTGGTCGCCCCAGCAGGCGATCTCCAACCCGTCGTAGCCCCACTCCGAGGCGAGCCGGGCCACCTCCTCGAAGGGCAGGTCTGCCCACTGGCCGGTGAACAGGGTGATGGGTCGTGCCATGTCGATGTCTCCTTCGTTCCGACACCCGTTCGGGGGTCTTGGTCGTGCTCCGGTGAGTCCGGGGTGGTCTCGGGCGGGGCGTCGTCAGGCCCGCGTCGCGGTCGACGCCCGACGGCGCACCGCGACCACGGCGACCACGCCGACGAGCAGGACCGCGCCGCCCACGACGAGCGCCGCCGTCGGGATCCCCGACCCCTCGTCGCCCGCCGCCGCGGCCGAGGTGCCCTCGGCGTCGGCCGCGCCTGCGTCGGCGCCGTCGGCCGTGCCCGCCTCAGGAGCAGGCGCCGCAGGTGGCGGGACCACGTCGATCTGCGAGGTCGCGGTCGTGGCGACCGGGGTGGTCGTCGTCGCGGTCACGGTCCAGTGGCCGTCGCTCAGGACGTCCGGGGCCGAGGTGTACCACCCCACGCCCTCGGAGGCCGAGGACAGCTGGAGCGGACCGACCTCCGTCCCCTGGTCGGAGACCGCGGTGACCATGACGTCGACGATCTCCTCGACCGGGTGCCCGTCCGTCTTGTACGTCACGTTGACCGAGATCCCGCCGGCGCCGTCGCCGCCGATCGACAGGATGATGTCGCCGCCGTGCGCACCCGCGGGGGCCGCGCCCAGCATCGTCGCGAGCAGCGCGCCGAACAGCGCGACCAGGGCCGCGAGACGTCGCCGGGCTCGGACCGTCGTGCCGGGACGCGAACGGGGGCGTGGGTCGCGCGCCCGGTCGGTGTGCCGGTTCGCCTGCTGAGTCATGTCGCTCATCACCTCGTCGTGAAGGAAGGGTCGTACGTCGGGCTGCGCGGCCCGGTGGGCCGAACGGTACTGCTGGTCGTGCGCCGCGCCACCCCAGGCCGCGCGGGTCGTGCCTCGGCCACGTCCACGGGGCGCCACCGGACGCCCCGCACCCTCCGTGTCCCGGAAGGTGGCTCCCGGCGCCAGCCGGAGCACCGGGATTCCGGCGCCGGGAGCCGGCGCCCCCCGTCGTGGCGGGGCGCCAGGTGTGCGCGCGGCCTTCGGCCGTGCTGACGGGGTCCCGGCCGAAGGGCCCCCGTCAGCACACGTCGGCCGATGCTCCACGGCACACCGGTCGTCGCCCGTGCGGCCGCAGGGTCACCGCGGCCGCACGGGGGCCGGTCAGCCGCAGCTCGCCGCGGCGTGCTCGACCGTGTAGGTGGTGGACCTCCCCTCGGCGTCCGTCGCCGTGACCGTGACCTGCCCGGCGTCGACCGACGCCGCACGGGTCGCGAACGACTGGTGGGCAGACTTGCCCGCCGCGACGCCCGTGAAGGTCTTGGAGCCGTAGGCCGAGCGGAGCACGACCGTGACCGGGCCGTCACCCGTGTTCACGGCCGTGACCGCGAGCGCCACGCGGTTCGCGACGCACTTGGGGACCGCGGTGACCGTCACGGGGACGGACTCGCCCGCGGGCACGTCGACGGACTGCGCCGTGACGTTCCCTGCCACGTCCGTGGCCCGGTAGGAGAACGACACCGCGTCGTCCCCGACCGCGACCGGGCCCTCGTACACGGCCCACGTCGTCCCGTCGAGCGAGTACTCGACCGAGGCGACACCCGAGACGTCGTCCGTCGCGACGACCTCGACCGTGCGGTCCTCGCGCAGCGTCGCCGCGACGCTCGGGCCGTCACCGTCGATCTTGAGCACCACGTCGGCGCCGCTCGCGCTCTCGGTGCCGGCCGAGGCCCGCACCTTGACCACGTGCTCACCGGGCGCAGCCACGACCACGGGGGTCGTGTACTCGGCCCACGCGCCGCCGTCGAGCTGGTACTCGCGGTAGACCTGCTGGCCCGCGGCGCCACCCGTGGTGGCGACCGTGACCGTGACCGGCCCGGTCCACCAGCCGTCCGCGCCCGACGGCGAGGCCGGGTCGAGCGACCCGCTCACCGTGAGCGGCGCGGCCGCCGGGACGACCCGGAAGTGGTCGAACGTCGCGGTCGCGGACGCCTGCTGGCTCGCGCCGAGGGCGTACAGGCCGACCTTGGCGTCCGCCAGGCCCGGGTTGGTCACCTTCTCGGCGATCTCCGTCCACGTGACGCCGTCGGCGCTGTACGAGCCGGTGAAGGTCGTGCCCGCCTTGGCCAGGCGCAGCCACCACACGCCCTGCGTCAGGTCGTTGACGTTGGGCTGCGGGTTGAGGACGGTCGCCCCGGCCTCGCTGCGCAGCTCCAGGCCACGGTCGACCGCCGCGCCCGGCTGGTTCTTCGTGATGAAGTCCAGCTTGACGTAGTTGTCGTCGTCGCCGTAGAGGATCAGACCACCCTGCTGGTACTGCTGGTTGAACGTCGAGCCGTCGACCTTCGTCTCGACGGTCCAGTCACCAGCGGGCTGGTCCTGCAGGACGATGTTCGGCACGTCGGTGTTGCCCGTGCCGTAGATGTCCGTCGGCGTGGTGTCGATCTCGAGCTTGCCGCCCGCGACCCGCAGGCCCGACGCGTCGGGACGGACCACGGTGCTCCAGCGGCAGCCGTCGAGCGACGTCCCCTCGAACTCGTCGTCCGGCCCGGCCGCGGTGGCCGTGTCGTCCGGCGTGATGTGGAACCAGTCGAACTTCGCGTCGACCACGTCCGGCACCGAGCCGTCGTTGGCGAGCGCGACGAGCCCGATCTTCGGGTTCACGAGCCCGTGGAGCGACTTGGTCTCCGCCATGGCCGTGAAGTCCAGGCCGTCCGCCGAGTAGTACGCGCGCAGGTTCGACCCGTCGCTCGTGTACCGCACGTAGAACGTGTCGGGGAACGCGGCCCCCAGGTTCGCCGTGTTGGACGCGGCCACCTCGTTCGGCGTGCCGTTCTCCTCACGGATGAACTGGAAGATGCGCTGGCTCGCGTCCGGCGTGGCCGAGCGGCCCTGGATCACCATCTTGGCGTAGTTGTCGCCGTCGCCCCACAGGAGCAGACCGGCCTGCTGGTACTGGGCGCGCGCCGGGAAGGTGACCTTGGTGGTCGCCGTCCACGGGCCCGACGGGAGGTCCTGCAGGACGATGTTGGACACCGGTCCCTCTCCCTGACCGTAGAAGTCCGCCTTGCTCGCCGGGACCACGAGGTGACCGTCGGCGACCGCGAGCTTCTGGTCACGACGGATGATCGTGGACCAGCGGTCCTCGTCCACCGCGGTGCCCGTGAAGTCGTCCGAGCGGCTCGAGAAGCACATGACCGGACCGGACTCGTTGACCTTGATGCTCACGTACTTGACCGTGTAGGCACCTCCGGCGTCGGTCACGCGGACCTGCAGCCGGTAGGTGCCCGCCGAGGTGTACGTGTGCGAGAACTCCGGGCCGCCGTCGACGAACCCGCCGCCCAGACCGTCGTCCCACGCGTAGACGAGGTCGGAGGCCTCGCCGTCGGGGTCGGAGCCGGTCGCGGTCGCGGTGACCTCGAGCGGGACCGTCCCGGACACCGGCGTCACGTCGAGCTCGACGTCAGGACGGACGTTGTCCGTGACACCGCGGCCGTCGATGTCCATCCAGTTGACGTTGATGCCGCCCGAGAGCAGGACGAAGTAGAGCGTCCCGCTGCCTTCCGGCACGTTCGTGAGCGGCGTCGAGACGTCGCGGTAGACCTGCCAGTCCCCCGTGTTCGGCACGGTGATCCGGCCGATCTCAGGACCCGTCGCCGAGTCCCAGCGCAGCGAGACCACGCCGCCCGCGTTGGGCGAGGCGACGCGCAGGCTGATGGCCTCGACGTTCGCCAGGCTCACGGGCTCGTGCGCCCACCAGTCGCCGGGCTCGATGTAGCCCAGGTTCTGACCGCCGCCCGCGGAGTCCGACGTGGTCTCCTTCTGGACGCCCGGGGTTCCGCCGGTCCCGATCGAGGTCTCACGACCCGTCGAGGTGTAGAACTCCGACTGGACGCGCTTGGGCTGGAGCACCTGGAGGGCGTTGCCCGTCAGGGGCACGCCGGCCTCGCCGCCGTCGTCGGTGTACGAGCCCTCGATGACCCAGAAGATGTTCGACTCGATGCCGTGCCCCTCGTCGCGAGCGGTCTGGAGGACCCCCTCGCAGCCGTACAGCTCCTCCATGGGGTGGGCGTGCGAGTCGTGGCCGAGCGAGGTGCGCAGCGCGACCGCCGAGCAGTCGACGTCTCCGTCGGGGTCGTCGACCGTGATCCGGTAGCGGACCTGGTCGCCCCACTCGAAGAACCCGCCGTTGTCCGGGAACTCGATCTTCACCGTGGGCGCCTGGTTGCCCACGACCACGGTGACGTTGGCGACGGCGACCTTGCCGTTGCTGTCGGTCACGGTGAGCTGGGCCGTGTAGGAGCCGTTCGCGGCGTAGGTGTGGGTCGGGTTCGCCTCGGTCGAGGGCGCGGAGCCGTCGCCGAACGTCCACTGGAGCGCGATCGGCTCGCCGGCCGGGTGCCGCGTGCCCTCCGACGAGAACTGGACCGTCAGGGGTGCCGCGCCGCTCGTCACGTCCGCGCGGGCGTGGGCGATCGGCGACGGGTCGCCCTGGACGTAGTTGACCTTGTAGACCGCGCTCGAGTCGTTGTTGCCCCCGAAGCCCGAGCCCCAGTCGATCACGTACAGCGCGCCGTCGGGACCGAAGTCGAAGTCCATGGGGCGGTCGAACCCGTTGGACGGGTCCAGCACGCCCGGCATGATCCGGTTGATGTCGACGATCTGGTCACGCTTGTCGCCGTCGAGCTGGATCGAGAACATCGTGCCGTGGTTCCACTCGCCGAACAGCGCCTTGCCGTCCCAGTACGCGGGCCACTTCACGTCGGAGTCGAGCTCGGGGTCGAACTCGTAGACGGGGCCGCCCATGGGCGCACCGCCGCCGCCGATCTCGGGGAACTGCGGGTTCGCCGCGCCGGTGTACCAGATCTCGGCGGCCGTGGCGGCCGGGAGGTCCTGGATGCCCGTGTTGTTCGGCGAGTCGTTGGTCGTGCCCGCCGCGCAGTCGAACGACGCACCGGACTGGCCGGTCGCGAAGTTGAAGTCGACGTAGGACGTGTTGGCGCCCGTGCAGTACGGCCAGCCGTAGAAGCCCGGCTCGCTCACGACGTTCCACTCGACCGCGCCGCGGGGACCGCGAGCGGGGTCTGCCGCGCCCGAGTCAGGGCCGTAGTCGCCGACCAGGACGTTCCCGGTCGCGTTGTCGATCCCGATCCGGAACGGGTTGCGGAAGCCCATGGCGTAGATCTCGGGCCGCGTCCTGTCCGTGCCCGGGGCGAACATGTTGCCCGCGGGGATCGAGTACGTGCCGTCGTCCTCGGGCGTGATGCGCAGGACCTTGCCGCGCAGGTCGTTCGAGTTCGCCGAGGAGCCCTGGGCGTCGAAGTTCTTGCGCCCGGGACGCTCGTCGGTCGGCGTGAAGCCACCGGACTCGAACGGGTTGGTGTTGTCACCCGTCGCGAGGATCAGGTTGCCGTCCTCGTCGAAGATCATGTCCCCGCCCGCGTGGCAGCACGTGTCGCGCTGCGTGGTCACGGTCAGGAGCTTCTTCTCGCTCGCCGGGTCGAACGTCCTCGACGCGGTGTCGTAGGTGTAGCGCGAGATCCGGTTGTGCGGGCCGTCCGACCCGACGTTCGCGGGCGACCAGTAGGCGTAGAGCCAGCCGTTCGCGGCGAAGTCCGGGTCGAGCACGAGGCCCAGCAGGCCGTCCTCGTTGGCCTGCGTCACGTTGAGGGTCAGCGCCGTCGTCGTGACGTTGGCGTCGTGGTCGATGCGGCGGACGCGGCCGTCACGCTCGGCGTAGAACACCGTGCCGTCGGGGGCGACGTCGAGCATCATCGGGTTGCTCGTGTCCTCGTCGAGCGCGACGCGCTCGAAGCTCGCGCTCTGCGTCGCGCTGCAGTCCGAGTCCACGACGCCCGCAGCCGTCTGGATGCCGCCCAGCAGGTGCTCCACGAAGCCCGGCTCGGTGTAGCTGGCCTGGGTGTGGCCGCCGCCGGTGTACCAGGACCGGCCGCCCTCGTACGCCTGGCACCACGCGATCGGGTGGTCGGATCCCATCCTGGAGCCGCCCGCGTCGTACGTCGTCTCGTCCAGGCTCGCGAGCACGTGGACGGTGTCGCGCGGGTTGGTCCGGAAGTTGTACCACTCGTCGTGCCGGTCCCAGCGGGACGGCAGGTGCGCGGTCGAGGGGTGGACCCCGTCCTCGACCTTGATCGTGGCGTCCTGGTTCTGCGGGTGCCCGGAGAAGTAGGCGCCCACGAGCGAGCCGTACCAGGGCCAGTCGTACTCGGTGTCGGACGCGGCGTGCACGCCCGCGTAGCCGCCGCCGTTCGCGATGTACCGCTCGAACGAGGCCTGCTGCTCACCGTTGAGCACGTCGCCGGTCGTCGAGAGCCAGATGACGACCTCGTACTGCGCGAGGTTCTCGTCGGTGAAGGCGGCCGCGTCCTCCGTGACGTCGACCGTGAAGCCGTTCTCGGTGCCGAGCCTCTCGATCGCCGCGATCCCGGCCGGGATGGCGTCGTGCCGGAACCCGGCGGTCTTGGAGAAGACCAGGGCGTCGAAGGGTTCCGCGGCGGCAGCCGCCGCGGCCGACGTCGTGGCGGACTGGTTGGAGCTGGGGACGGCGCCGGGTGCGGCGGCGAAGGCCGCCGCCCCGGTCGCCATGGACAGTGGGAGGGCCACCGCGGTAGCGGCGACGGCCGCGACCGTGCGCAACGCTGCGCGCGGTGCTCTCCAGAGCACGTTTCTCACCAAGGACTCCTTGTGATGTCGGGACATGCTGCGCTCCGGGGTGACGACGGCATCGGCCGTGAACCGTCGTCACCGATGGCGGACCAGCTCCGCCGGGCATCGTGCGCCACGCGTGGCGCGGCTCCCCGCCGCGGGCGGGGACGAGGGCCTCCCTTCTAGATCTGCTGCCAGTCGCCGTCGGACGCGGCGCTGCGCTCGACGGCGTGAAGGATCCGCTGGACGGCCAGGCCGTCGGCGAAGGACGGGGTGGGCTGGACGCCGGCCGCCAGGTCGCGCACGAGGTCCACGGCCTGGTGCGTGAACGCGTGCTCGTACCCGAGGCCGTGGCCCGCGGGCCACCAGTTCGCGATGTACGCGTGCTGGGGCTCGGTCACGACGATCCGCCGGAAGCCCGCGACCTGCGGGTCGTCCGAGGCGTCGAAGAAGTGCAGGACGTTCATGTCCTCGAAGTCGAACGCGACCGACCCGCGCGAGCCGTTGATCTCGAGGCGGATCGCGTTCTTGCGGCCGTAGGCGAAGCGGGTCGCCTCGAAGACACCCAGCCCGCCGCCGGCGAGCCGCGCGAGGAAGACCGCGGCGTCGTCGACCGTGACCGGTCCCCGCTCTGTCCCGGCCGTGCCGGACAGGCCCGAGAAGCCGGTCGCGACCGGCCGCTCGGAGACGAACGTCTCCAGGACGCCCGCGACCCCCGTGATCGCCTCGCCCGTGACGAACTGGGCGAGGTCGACGATGTGCGCCCCGATGTCGCCGAGCGCGCCCGAGCCCGCCTTGGACTTGTCGAGCCGCCACGACAGGGGCACGTCCTCGTCCGCGATCCAGTCCTGGAGGTACTGGGCGCGCACGTGGCGGATCGTGCCGATCCGCCCGTCCGCGACGAGCTGTCGCGCGAGCTGGACCGCGGGGACCCGCCGGTAGGTGAAGCCCACCGAGGCGAGCACCCCGCGCTGCGCGGCCGCGTCGGCCGCGGCGACCATGAGCTCGGCCTCCTCGACGGTGTTGGCCAACGGCTTCTCGCACAGCACGTGCTTGCCCGCCTCGAGCGCGGCGATCGCGATCTCCGCGTGCGTGTCGCCCGGGGTGCAGACGTCGACCAGGTCGACGTCGTCGCGCGCCACGAGCTTGCGCCAGTCCGTCTCGACGTCGCGCCAACCGAGCCGGCTCGCGGCCGCGGTCACCGCGTCCGCGTCCCGGCCCGCCAGCACGCGCATCTCGGGCGCGAGCGGCAGGTCGAAGAACCGCGGCGCCGTGCGCCATCCCTGCGAGTGGGCAGCCCCCATGAACGAGTACCCGACCATGCCGATCCCGAGGGTCGGGTGACCGTCTTGCGCCATCTCAGGCACTTCCTTTCGTGGTGGACGTCGCGGGCGGGTCGGTGGGAGAGGTGTCCGCCGGGCCGTGGCCCGGGGCTCCCGCCGGGCCGTGGCCCGGGGCGACCGGCGTGCGGCCGCCGGGGCGTCCGACCCGCCCGCGACGTCGAGGGAGCATGCTCAGGACTGGAAGGCCGAGGGCAGGTACTCGTCGACGTTGTCCTTGGTCACGACGGGCGCGTAGAGCTGCACCTGACGCGGGACCCCCATCGATGCGAGGTCGCTCATCGACTTGCCCTGCACCGCGAGGCGGGCGAGCTTGACGCCGTCGGCGGCCTGCGTGGACGGGTAGACGACCGTGGCCTGCAGGACCGTGTCGCCCGCCTTGATGTCCTCCATGACGTCCTTCGAGCCGGCGCCGCCGACCATGAAGAACTCGTCGCGCCCGGCCGCGTCGATCGCGGAGAGGACGCCGATGCCCTGGTCGTCGTCGTGGTTCCAGATCGCGTCGATCTTGGGGGCTGCCTGCAGGAGGTTCGAGGCGGCCTGCTCGCCGCCCTGGACCGTGAAGTCGGCGGCCACGCGGTTGCTGACCTCGAGCCCGCAGCCCTCGAGGGCGTCGGCGAAGCCCTTGCTGCGGTCCTGGGTCAGGGGCAGCGAGTCGATGCCGGCGATCTCGGCGACGACCGCCTCCTTGTTGTCCCCGAGCTGCTCGCAGATGTACGTGCCGGCGCTCACGCCCATGCCGTAGTTGTCGCCGAGCACGGTCGCGCGGGCCGCGAAGGGGCTCGAGAACTCGCGGTCGACGTTGATGACCGTGATGCCGGCCTCCATGGCGTCGGTCGCGACCTCGGTGAGTGCGGCACCGTCGAACGGCAGGATGACGATCGCGTCGACGCCGTCGTTGATGAACGTCTCGATCTGGCTGATCTGGAGGTTGACGTCGTTGGTGCCCTCGGCGACCTTGAGGTCGACGTCGTCGTACTTGTCGGCCTCGGCCTGGGCGGCCTTGGTGATGGCGCCCATCCAGCCGTGGTCGGCGGCCGGGGCGGAGAAGCCGATCACGACCTTGTCGCCGGTCGCGTCGTTGTCGGACGACGCGACGGGGGCGGCCGCGGCGCCGCCGGTCTCCTCCGCCTCGGGGGTGTTCGAGGTGCAGGCCGAGGCGAACAGTGCGACCGAGGTGAGGGCGACGGTGGCGAGGGTCAGACGACGACGCACCGAGGTGCGGGTACGAGCGGACATGAGATCTCCCTTGATTCTGGTCCGGCTGGTGCGGGTTGGGTGTGCTGGTCGGGTGTGCTGGGCGTGCTGCGTCCGGTTCCCGCGAGCGGGTCCGGCAGGTGGAGGCGCGGTCGGGCGGTCTGACGCCGTGGCGTCAGTCGGACCTGCTGCGCGAGGCGAAGCGCTGCTGGAGGAGCACGGCGACCACGATGATCACGCCCTTCGCGACGTTCTGTGCCGAGCTCGACATGTTGTTCTGCGTGAAGACGTTGGTCAGCGTGGTGAAGATGAGGACACCGAGGACGGTGCCGACGATCGTCCCGCGGCCGCCGACGAGCAGGGTCCCGCCGACGACGACCGCCGCGATCACGTCGAGCTCGTAGAAGAGCCCGTTGGTCGAGGTGCCGGCCGTCGTGCGGGCGAGCATCATCACGGCGGCGATGCCGGCCGTGAGCCCGACGAGCCCGTAGAGGTACATGGTGTGGCGCTTGACCTTGATGCCCGCGAGCCGCGCCGCCTCGGGGTTGCCGCCGACCGCGACCGTGCGGCGGCCGAACGTCGTGCGGTTGAGGAGGAACCAGCCCGCGACGGCCACGACCGCGAACATCCACACGAGCACGGGGATGCCGATCAGGTCCGCACGGAAGAAGTCGAGGAACGCGTCGACCTCGGTCACGCGCTGCGTCTGCCGGTTGGAGATCATTTCCGCGAGGCCTCGGGCACCCACCATCATGGCGAGGGTCGCCATGAACGCGACGACCTTGCCGTAGGCGATGATGACCCCGTTGATCAGCCCGCACACCGTGCCGACCGCGAGCGCGACGCCGACCATGACGATCCAGTGGGTGTCGGCGGCCATGGTCTGGGTCGCGAGCGTGCTCGCCCAGACGGTCGCCAGCCCCATGACGGACCCGACGGACAGGTCGATCCCGCCGGCCGTGATGACGAAGGTCATCCCGATGCTCAGCACGCCGATCACGGCGGCCATGCGCAGGATCGTGAGGACGTTGTTGACGCTCGCGAAGTTCTCCCCCGCGGTCGCGTACCCGACGACGCACAGCACGACGAGCGCCAGGACGAGGCCGATGTTCCTACCCATCGATCCATTGAACAAATTGCGGCGCGATGCCCCGCCCCCGGTCGCTCCAGGGCTCGGGGCGTGCGCCGGCCCGTCCACGACGGCGGCGCGAGCCATCTCCTGCTCGCTCATGCGGCACTTCCTTCCATGACGAGGTCGAGCACGCCGTGCTCGTCGATCGAATCTGCTGGGCCTTCGTGCATGACGCGCCCCTCCGAGATCACGAGCACGCGGTCGGAGAGACCGAGCACCTCGTCGATCTCGCTCGAGACCACGAGCACGGCCGCGCCCGATGCCGCGAGGTCGCGGATCAGCGCGTAGATCTCGGCGCGAGCGCCGACGTCGACGCCTCGGGTGGGCTCGTCGAGCAGGAGGACGCGGCACCCGTGGACGAGCCAGCGCGCGAGGAGCGCCTTCTGCTGGTTGCCCCCGGACAGCGTCCGGGCGTTCCGCTCGACCCCGGCGGGCCGCAGGTCGAGCGCGTCCGACTGCTCCTTGGCCGCAGCCCGTTCCGCTCCCTCGTCGAGGAAGCCCGCCTTCGCGAAGCGTGCGAACGTCGAGAGCGTGATGTTGCGGTACACGGGCTCGTCGAGCAGCAGCCCCTGGCTCTTGCGCTCCTCGGGGCACAGCCCGATGCCCGCGGCGACCGCGGCGGCGACCGAGCCCGGTCGCAGCCGCTTGCCCGCGACCGAGACCGTCCCCTCGCTCGCACGGCGCGCCCCGTAGACGGTCTCGAGGATCTCGGACCGGCCGGAGCCGACGAGACCCGCGAACCCGAGCACCTCGCCCGCCCGCACCTCGAACGAGACGTCCGAGAACTCGCCCGTGAGCCCGAGGGCCTCGACCGCGAGCACGACCTCGGCCTCGTCGGGGATCGGCGCGCGGGCGGGGAAGACGTTCTCCACCGCCCGGCCCGTCATGAGCTTGATGAGCTCGGCCGTCGGGGTCTGCGCGACCGCGAGGTTCTGGGCGACCGTCCGGCCGTCCTTGAGCACCGTGATCCGGTCCCCGATCTGCCGGATCTCCTCGAGCCGGTGCGAGATGTAGACGATCGCGACCCCGCTCGCGGTGAGCTGACGGACCACGCGGAACAGGTTCTCGACCTCTTCGCTGTCGAGCACGGCCGACGGCTCGTCCATGACGATGACGCGCGCGTCGTGCGAGAGCGCGCGGGCCATCGAGACGATCTGCTTGCCGGCGGCCGACAGGTCGCCCACCTCGCGGTGCGGCGAGATCTCCGGGTGGCCGAGGCGCCGCATGAGCTCGCGGGTCTTCTTGGCCGCCGTCCGCCGGTTGGAGAACCCCGCGGTCGACAGCTCGTGGCCGAGGTAGATGTTCTCGGCCACCGTGAGGCCGTCGACGACGTCGAGCTCCTGGTACATCGTGGCGACCCCGAGCCTGAGCGCGGCCACGGGGTGCGGGATCGTGACGACCTCGCCGTCGATGAGGATCTGGCCCTCGTTGGGCTGGTGCGCACCGGCGAGCACCTTGATGAGGGTGGACTTGCCGGCGCCGTTCTGCCCGAGGAGGCAGTGGACCTCTCCGGGGAGGATGTCGAGATCGACGCCGTCGAGTGCTCGGGCGCCGGGGAACTGCTTGACGATGCCCCGCATCTGCAGGAGCGGCCGCATGGGCTGTGGGTCTGCGTTGACCATGTGGGAGAACGTAGCCGACCTTTTGACGAGCGTCAATCATAAGATTGGCAACTTCCGCTTCACAATCACGACCTGACCGACAAAAGTAGCCATGCGTGTCCGACCCGCCGACCGTCCGATCCCTCGACACGCAGGGAGCGACACGCTGGGCGAGCAGGTGAGGGACGGGGAGAGCAGGCCTCGAGGCGGGCGTTCCGCGCCTGGGCGGGCGCGGGACGAGCTCCGGCCTCCTTGCCGCAGCAAACCACACGCTAGGTCGGCTTCTGTCGATCGTCAAGCAAAAGCCGCCGCGCGCAGTACGCTAGACGGATTGTCACCACTGCGTAGCAACGAGAGGCTCCGTGATACATCGTGCCCACCGAGGAACTGCTGAAGTTCGCCCCTCGCCCGACCGGCGCCGGGGACATGTTCCAGCTGCTCCGGGACGGCCAACCCCGCACTCGGGCTGACCTCGCCGCGATCACGGGCCAGGCCCGGTCCACGATCGCTGCTCGCATCGACCTGCTGATGGCGTCGGGGCTGATCGCCCCCGCGGGCGAGGCGAGCTCGACCGGCGGCCGGCCTCCCGTGACCTTCGCCTTCAACCCGGGCGCACGCATCGTGCTCGCGGTCGACCTCGGCGCGACGCACGCCCGCCTCGCGGTGACCGACCTCGCGTCGAACATCCTCGCGGAGGTCGATGCCCCGCTGACCATCTCGGACGGACCGCAGGACGTCCTGGCCTGGGTCGCCGAGACGGGCGAGAAGCTCATCGCGACGACCGGGCGGGACCTCGACGACCTGGTGAGCGTCGGCGTCGGCCTGCCCGGGCCCGTCGAGCACTCGACCGGACGTCCCATCAACCCTCCGATCATGCCCGCGTGGGACGACGTCGACGTGCCCGCGATCCTCAGGAAGACGTTCGACGCCTCGGTCCTGGTCGACAACGACGTGAACATCATGGCCCTCGGGGAGCACCGCACCGCGTGGCCGGGCGTGAGCGACCTGCTGTTCGTCAAGGTGGCCACGGGCATCGGTGCGGGCGTCATCTCGGACGGCGAGCTCCGCCGCGGCGCCCAGGGCGCCGCCGGCGACATCGGGCACATCGCGGTGCCCAACGGGGCCGACACCCCGTGCCGCTGCGGCAACATCGGGTGCCTCGAGGCGATCGCGAGCGGGCAGGCCATCGCCGGAGCCCTCACCAGGGAGGGCCTGGACGCCGCGAACAGCGGCGACGTCGTCTCGCTCGTGCGCGGCGGGGACCTCATGGCGAGCCATGCCGTGCGCCAGGCGGGCCGCGACATCGGCGCGGTCCTGGCGGCGTGCGTGAGCCTGCTCAACCCGTCCATGATCGTGGTCGGCGGTGTCATCGCGGACGCGGGCGAGCACCTGATCGCGGGCATCCGCGAGATCGTCTACCAGCGGTCCCTGCCCCTGGCCACGCAGCACCTGCGCATCGTCACGTCCCAGGCCCGCAGCCAGGCCGGCGTGCTCGGTGCGAGCGCCATGGCGATCGATCACGTACTCTCTCCCGCAGCGATCGACGCCCTGATCGCGTGAGCGCCAACGGAGGACTGATGAGCGTGCCGGACCGTCGGGCCCTGATCGTCCGAGGAGGGTGGTCAGGCCACTCCCCCGAGGAGAGCACCGACCTCTTCGTCCCGTTCCTCGAGGAGTCGGGCTTCGACGTCGCCGTCGAGTCCTCGCTCGAGGTGTACGCGGACGCCGACTACATGGCCGGCGTGGACCTGGTCGTCCAGTCCTGGACCATGGGCGAGATCCTGCCCGACGAGCTGCGGGGACTGCGCCGGGCCGTGACGGACGGGACGGGCCTCGCGGGCTGGCACGGCGGGATCGTCGACTCCTACCGCATGGCCACCGACTACCTGCAGATGCTCGGTGGCCAGTTCGCCGCGCACCCGGGCGACCTGGTCGACCACACCGTGGACGTCGTGCCCGAGCACGCGCAGCACCCGATCGTCGCCGGCATCGGCCCGATCCGGCTCCGCTCCGAGCAGTACTGGGTGCTCGCCGACTCCCTCAACGAGGTCCTGGCCACCACCACGATCGTCCCGACCGCCGACTCGCCCTGGCGTTCGCCCGTGGTGTCCCCTGCGATCTGGACCCGCGGCTGGGGAGCGGGCAAGGTGTTCGTGTGCACTCCGGGCCACCAGCTCGCCGACCTGGAGACCCCCGGGCTGCGGGCAGTGATCGAGCGCGGCCTCCTCTGGGCGGCTCGCTGAGCCCGCCCGCGCCTGACGGGGCTGCGCCCCGGGAGCGGACGAACGGTCGCCGGCCCGCTGGGGCCGGCGACCGTTCGTCGTGCTGATCCGGGCGACCTACCAGGCGCGCGCGACCGCGGTGTGCACGTCGAGCAGCGGGCCGGTGCGCTCGCTCGGGCCACGCCCGAACCCGCACTCGGTCCCCACGCCGAAGCCGCGCCCCAGGACCTGGGTCGCGGCCGCGAGCCGACGCTGCGCGCCCTCGACACCGTCCTCGTGGTGCACGACCCCGAGGTACAGCTCGGTCGCCGGGTCGATCGTGAGCTCCGCGAGCGGCGCGACGTAGTCCACGTCGTCGCGCTCGATCGGCACGGGCAGGTGGAACCACGCGACCTCGCGCGTGACGGCCGCCGCGAGGCCGTTCGCGACGTCGACCAGGCGCCGCGTGTCCGCCGGCTCGACGAAGTGCTTCTCGGCGATGTCGCCGTAGCAGAGGTGGAAACCGAGCTCGACACCCTCGGGGACGGTGGACGCGACGCGCGCGGCGAGCTCGACGCAGCCGGCCACGACGGGGGCGGCGTCGGTCGATCCCTCGGGGGCGAACCAGGCGCGCGAGGGACCTGCACCCAGGTTCGCGCCCTCGATGAACGCGAACTCGCTCGCGAGGTCGAGCTGGATCGCGAGGTCGGCCGCGGGCACCGCGGCGACGATCGCCTCGATCTCGCGGACCATCGCGGCCTCGTAGGCCGGGTAGACGGCCGCGCGCAGCTCGGGCACGACGAACGCCATGACGGGGGCCAGCGGCGTGGGCAGGCAGACCTGGAAGCGCGTGGTCGCGGGGATCGCCCCCTCGGTGCGCAGGCGTGCGAAGTCCGCGTACGACGCCGCCGCGGCGGCGGCGTAGCCCAGCTCGCCGAAGACCAGCTCGTCGGCAGGGACGGAGCCGTCGAGGACGTGCGGGCGCGCGTCGAAGCCCGCGACGGGGATGGGGGCGATCGGGACGCGCACGAGCCCGGCGACGGCCTCGAAGTACTGCCCCTGGAACATGATCCAGTGGAACCGCTCGCCCACCTCTCCGTCGGGGATGCGCTTGAGGTGGGTGCCTGCGTGCGCCGCGACCGTGCGGAACGTGTCCTCGGCCGTGGGGAGGTTGACGGAGCCGACGAGATGGGCGCCGCGCACCTGGGCTGCTGCGGAGGATGCGGGGGCGTGCGTGGCGGGCTGGGGCGCCTGGTTCACCTGGGTCATGGCCGTCATCGTAGACGCGGGTACCACTTCGCTGGTCGGGCTGCCCATCCCTCGGCCGACGACCTGTGGCACCATCTCGCGGATGACCTCACCGACGCACTTCACGGGCCTGCTCGCCTACCCGATCACGCCCCTCGGGCCCACGGGGGCGCCCGCGCCGGACGTGCTGGCCCGCCTCGTGGCGGACGCGGTGCGCGCGGGGTCGACGGCGTCACGGTCCTCGCCTCGTCGGGTGCGGGCACGTCGTTCTCGTCCGAGGAGCGCGCCACCGTGGTGGCCGCCGCCGTGGGCGCGGCACGTGATGCCGGACCGGGACCGTCCGGGCGGCGGGTCCCGGTGCACGTCGCCGTCGCGGCTCCCTCGACCGCCGACGTGGTGCGGAACGCGGTCGCCGCACAGGCCGGCGGCGCGGACGGCCTGGTCCTGACGCCCTTCTCCTACGTCCCGCTCGTCGACGACGAGGTCGTGGCCCTGTTCGAGGCCGTGGCGGCCGAGACCGACCTGCCCGTGTGCTTCTACAACCGGCCCGCCCAGAGCGGGTACGACGCGACGCCCCAGGTGCTGGCCCACCTGTCGAGGTCCGCACGGCTCCGGGGGCTCAAGGACCCGGCCGGGCGAGCGGGCGTGGGTGCACGCCTGGACGCCGTGCGGACGGCCGTCGGGAGCGAGCCGTTCGCCGTGGGCCTGAGCGGCGACCTCGCGATGATCGAGGGGGCGTTCACGGCCCTGCCCGCGAGCGACGCCTGGCACACGGGGGTCGCGGGGCTCGTGCCCGACGAGTACGCCGCGCTGCGGCGCGCGCACGTCGACCGGCGCCCGCTCGACGCCGTCGACGAGCGCTCGTGGCTCCTGGCGCTCGTCCGCGAGCTCGCCCTCCTGCGACCGGTCTCGGGCCTCCACGCGCTCGCCGGGCTGCTCGGCGTGCCCACCGCCCCGCCGCGGGGGCCGCTCCTCGCGACCCCACCCGAGCAGACCGTGGCGCTGAGGACCGTGCTCGCCCGGCGGCCGGCCGCGGCGCCGGGAGCCGCGACGTGGGGTCCCGCGCGGTAGAGGCCTCTCGTCGAGGGAGAGGGCTCCAGCCCGCTCCCTCGACGGGCCCTCGCGCCCGCGGGCCGTCAGTCGGCAGCCTGTCCCTGGTCACCGCCGTCGACGTCGCTGCCGGCACCACCGGACCCGTCGGGCTCCGGCGGCGCGTCCTCCTCGACGCCCGGCGCGTCGCCGACCGCTGAGGGGCCGCCGGCGAGGAGCGCCACGAAGCCTGCCTCGTCGAGGATCCGCAGGCCCAGGTCCCGGGCCTTGGTCTCCTTGGTGCCCGCGTTCTCCCCCACGACCACGTAGTCCGTCTTCTTGGACACCGAGCCCGACGACTTGCCTCCCGCCGCGAGGATCGCCTCCTTGGCGCCGTCCCGCGTGAACCCTTCGAGGCCCCCGGTGACCACGACCGTCAGCCCGCTGAGCGGGCCGGTCGTCTGCTCGACCTCGCCCGGTCCGGGGTGGCCAGGGATCGAGAACTGGACCCCGTCGCGCTGCCAGGTGTCGACGATCTCGACGTGCCAGTCCACCTCGAACCAGGCGAGGACCTGGTCGGCGATGATCGCGCCGACGCCCTCGACCGCGGCGAGCTCCTCGCGGCTCGCGGCCCGGATCGCGTCCAGCGAGCCGAACCACTCCGCGAGGGCACGCGCCGCGACGGGGCCGACGTGACGGATGTTGAGGCTCACGAGGATGCGCCACAGGTCCTTGGTCCGAGCGCGCCGCAGCTCGGAGACGAGGGTCTCCGCCGTGGTGGAGGGCCCGTACACCGGGACGTTCTTGACGACGCCCGCTGCGCGCCGTTCTGCGGTCGTCGAGTTCTCGTACCCGGGCGGATAGGTCTTGGCGACGACCTTCTGGAAGGGCCGGACGACCTTCGCGCTCATGACCGAGCCGTCGGACATCTCCACCTCACCCGACTCACCCACCCCTTCGAACGGGCGCGGCAGCCCGGTCTCGGGGTCACGGACGACGACGCGGATCGGGGCGAGCTGGTCGACGGTGAGCGAGAACAGCCCGGCCTCGGTCGGCAGCGGCGGCTCCGCGGGTTCGAGGGGCCGGGTCAGGGCCGCGGCCGTGACCTCGCCCAGCGCGTCGATGTCGAGCCCTCCGCGCGAACCGATGTGCTCGACGCGGCCCTGCACCTGCGCGGGGCACGAGCGCGTGTTGGTGCAGCGCAGGTCGACGTCGCCCTCCTTGAGGGGACGCAGCGGGTGCCCGCACACGGGGCAGTCGGCGGGCATCACGAACTCCGTACGGGGCACGCCGTCGTCCCGCAGCGCGACGACCGGACCGAGGATCTCGGGGATGACGTCGCCCGCCTTGCGCAGCACCACGACGTCGCCGATCAGCACGCCCTTGGCGCGCACGACGTCCTGGTTGTGCAGCGTGGCCTGGCGCACGGTGCTGCCCGCGACGAGGACCGGCTCCATGACGGCGTACGGAGTTGCCCGGCCGGTGCGCCCGACCCCGACCTGGATCGCGAGCAGGCGCGTGTTGACCTCCTCGGGCGGGTACTTGTACGCGATGGCCCAGCGTGGTGCGCGGCTCGTGGCCCCGAGGCGGCGCTGGAGCGCGAGCTCGTCGACCTTGACGACGATCCCGTCGAGCTCGTGCTCGATGTCGTGCCGGTGCTCGCCGTAGTACGCGATCATCTCCTGCACGCCCGCGAGCCCGTCCACGACCCGGTTGTGCGGGGACACCGGGATGCCCCACTGCTCGAACAGCGCGTACGCGTCCGACTGCCGCCCGAGCTCGGCGTGCTCGCCCTCCTGCCACTGCAGCGCCCCGACGCCGTGCGCGTACATGCGCAGGTTGCGGCTCGCCGTCACGGCCGGGTCCTTCTGCCGCAGCGACCCCGCGGCGGTGTTCCGCGGGTTGGCGTAGGGCGCCTGCCCGGCCGCGACGAGCGCCTCGTTGAGGGCCGCGAAGTCGTCGACCCCCAGGAAGACCTCGCCGCGGACCTCGATCACCGCGGGGTGCGTGGCCGGGTCGCCCGCGAGCTGCTGGGGGATGCTCGTGATGGTGCGGACGTTGGCCGTGACGTCCTCGCCCGTGCGCCCGTCGCCGCGCGTCGCGGCCCGCACGAGGCGGCCGCGCTCGTAGAGCAGCGCGATGGCCAGGCCGTCGATCTTGACCTCGCACAGGTACTCGACGGGGGCCTCGGGTGGGACGTCCAGGTCCCGGTGCACGCGCGCGGCCCAGGCCGCCAGGTCCTCCTCGGAGAACGCGTTGTCGAGCGAGAGCATGCGCTCGAGGTGCTCGACGGTCGCGAACCCCGTCGCAGCCCGTCCGCCGACGCGCTGCGTGGGCGACTCGGGGGTCTGCAGCGCGGGGTGCGCGGCCTCGAGCGCCTCGAGCTCGCGCATGCGTGCGTCGTACTCGGCGTCCGAGGACACGGGGGCGTCGGCCTCGTAGTAGGCCCGCTGGTCGGCCTCGACCTGCGCGACGAGCTCCGCCCAGCGACGCTGGGCGTCCGCCTCGTCGAGCGCGGGGGCGGCGTCGGGCACGACGCCGGACGCCTCGAGGTCGTCGGCGGGAGTCGTGGGGGGCGGCGGGGTGGCGTCGTTCACGTGCCCATTCTCGCCCGCGCCACCGACAACCGCCCGGTGCCCGCCGCGACACGCCTGCCCGACGACGTCGCTCTCCGTCGCGCGGCCGCCCCACCCCCGCGGGCCCCCCGTCCGGGCGGGGTGATCCGCGCCGTCGGGCCTGCGCTCCACCTCCCGACGGGGCCGGGCGGAACGGGTCCGGACAGCGCAACGCCCCCGCGCTGGAGGACACGGGGGCGTTGCAGGGGGGCCGGGGCCAAGGGGGGATGCCCCGGTCCCGAGGCGGGTGGCGCCACCCGGCAGGACGCGCCACCCAGCCGCTGACCCGTACCGCTCGGGTCGTCGGCAGGTCGCCGGCGGGCGGGCTGCTCCCCGTCCGCCGGCGCCCGATCAGTCCGAGGTCGTGGCCGCGGCGAGCGCGGCCGCCTCCTCGGTCGCCTTGCGCTCTGCGCGGACCTCCTCGCGGGTCGTGCCGTAGTAGGCCGCCACCATGATGTCGCGCATGTCCTCGAGCATCGGCAGGCGCGGGTTCGCGGGAGCGCACTGGTCCTCGTAGGCCCGCATCGCGAGGGCGTCGAGGCCACCGATGAACTCGCGCTCCGGGACCCCCTGCTCCTTGAACGAGCGCTCGATCCCGACCTTGGCGCGCAGCTCCTCGACCGCCCGGGCGTAGGACTCGACGGCCTGCTCGGGCGTCGAGGCCGGGAGCCCCAGGTGCTTGGCGATCTGCTGGTAGCGCTCGTGCGCGATGTACTTCTCGGCCTTGGGCCAGCCCGTGACCTTGGTCGGGATCTGCCCGTTGTACCGGATCGCGTGCGGCAGGAAGATCGCGTTCGTGCGGCCGTGGACCAGGCCGAACGTCGAGCCGACCGTGTGGGCCATGGCGTGCACGATCCCGAGGAACGCGCTGCCGAACGCCATGCCGGCGATCGTGGCCGCGTTGTGCATCTTCTCGCGGGCCTCGGGCGCTGCCGCGCCCTGCGTCACGGAGGCCTCGATGTGCTCGAAGACCAGCTTGATCGCGTGCAGCGCCAGGCCGTCCGTGAAGTCGTTCGCGTAGACCGAGACGTAGGCCTCGGTCGCGTGCGTCAGGGCGTCGAAGCCCGAGTCGGCCGCGAGCTTGGCGGGCATGGTCGCCGTCAGGACCGGGTCGATGATCGCGACCGACGGGGTCAGCGCATAGTCGGCGAGGGGGTACTTGTACCCGGTCGCGTGGTCCGTGATGACCGCGAACGGCGTGACCTCGGAGCCCGTGCCCGACGACGTCGGGATGCAGACGAGCTTGGCCAGGTCACCGAGCGTCGGGAACTTGAACGCGCGCTTGCGGACGTCGAAGAACTTCTCGCGCAGGTCCGAGAACGCCATCTCCGGGTGCTCGTACTTGAGCCACATGACCTTGGCTGCGTCCATGGGCGAACCGCCGCCGATCGCGACGATCGTGTCGGGCTTGAAGTCGCGCATCATCTCCGCGCCCTTCTCGACCGTCTCGACGCTCGGCTCGGGCTCGACCTGGTCCATGATCTGGATCGAGACCTTGTTCGGGCGCCGGCCCAGGACGTCGAGGACCTTGTCGACGATCCCGATCTGGCTCATGACCTTGTCCGTGACGATGGTGACGCGCTCGACGTCGGGCATCTGGGCCAGGTACTGGATCGAGTTCGGCTCGAAGTACGTCTTCGGCGGGATCTTGAACCACTGCATGTTGTTGTTCCGACGTCCGATCCGCTTGACGTTGATGAGGTTGACGGCCGACACGTTGTTCGACACCGAGTTGTGCCCGTACGAGCCGCACCCGAGCGTCAGCGAGGGGATCAGCGCGTTGTAGATGTCACCGATGCCGCCGAGCGCCGAGGGCTGGTTCCACAGGATGCGGACGGCCTTGACGCGCTGGCCGAACTCCTCCGCGACGGCCTTGTCCTCGGTGTGGATCGCACCTGAGTGGCCCAGGCCGTCGAACTCGACCATCTGCTCGGCGAGCGTGATGCCGTGGTTCGTCGACTCGGCGCGCAGCACCGCGAGGACCGGGCTGAGCTTCTCGCGCGTCAGCGGCTCGGCCGGACCGACCTGGGCGCACTCCGCGAGGATGATCGAGGTGTCGTCCGGGACGGAGAAGCCCGCCTGCTCGGCGATCCACTGCGGGCTCTTGCCCACGATCGAGGCGTTGAGCTTGGCGCCCGCGCAGTTCGCGCCGCCGGCCTCGACCCCGAAGATGAAGCGCTCGAGCTTGGCCTTCTCCTCGGGGTTCGCGAGGTAGGCGTGCATGTGGGCGAACTCGGCCAGGGCCGCGTCGTAGATCTCGGTGTCGAGGATGACGGCCTGCTCCGAGGCGCACACCATGCCGTTGTCGAAGCCCTTCGACAGGACGACGTCGTTGACCGCGCGGCCGAGCTTGGCGGTCTTCTCGATGTAGGCGGGGACGTTGCCCGCGCCGACGCCCAGTGCCGGCTTGCCCGCCGAGTAGGCGGCGCGGACCATCGCGTTGCCGCCCGTCGCGAGGATGAGCGCGACGCCGTCGTGGTTCATGAGGGCAGAGGTCGCCTCGAGCGAGGGCTGCTCGACCCACTGGATGCAGTCCTCGGGGGCGCCCTCCGCGACCGCGGCGTCCCGCACCACGCGGGCTGCGGCGACCGAGCACTGCTGGGCGCCGGGGTGGAACGCGAAGATGATCGGGTTGCGCGTCTTGAGCGCGATGAGCGCCTTGAAGATCGCGGTCGACGTCGGGTTCGTGACCGGGGTGATGCCCGCGACGACGCCGACCGGCTCGGCGATCTCGACGATGCCCGTGAGGTCGTCGCGTCCGATGACGCCGACCGTCTTGAGGTTGGCCATCGAGTTCGGCACGTGCTCGCAGGCGAAGATGTTCTTGGTGGCCTTGTCCTCGAAGACTCCGCGGCCGGTCTCGGAGACCGCGAGCTGCGCGAGGCGACCGTGCTCGTGGAGCGCCGCGACGGACGCCTTCTTCACGATGCGGTCGATGTCTTCCTGGGTGTAGGCGTCGTACTGCTTGAGCGCCTTGAGACCGCGGTCGACGAGGGCGTCGATCTCGCTGACTCCGACGGGGGGCTTGGCGGGGGCCTTGCTCGTGCTGCTCACGTTGCTCCTCCAGTGACCCGAGCGGCCGGGTCTGCGTCTGTCGTTCCCTTGCTTGTGAATACTTTCACAAGGTGCGCTTAGATGCAAGAGCCTCGTCGGTTCGTCTCGCCCGTCGGACGCCCGCCCCCACGGCGGCCCACCCGGACGACGGACCGGGCCCCGTTCCCGACCCCCGGACCGCGTCGCCTAGGGTGTTCGGCATGAGTGCTGAGAACGACACGATGGACCCGACCGACGCACCACCGGCCGTGCCGCACGACCCGTACCTGTGGCTCGAGGAGGTCGAGGGCCGCGAGGCGCTCACCTGGGTCCAGGGGCGCAACGCCGAGACCGCGGCCACGATCGAGGCCACGGCCGAGTTCGCCGCGACCGAGCAGGCGATCCGCGAGGTCCTCGACTCCGACGACAAGATCCCGGACGTCTCCAAGATCGGTGAGCACTACTACAACTTCTGGCGCGACGCGCAGCACGAGCGCGGCATCTGGCGCCGGACGACGCTCGACTCCTACCGCACGGACCACCCCGAGTGGGAGCTCGTGCTCGACCTCGACGCCCTGGGCGAGGCCGAGGGCCGGAGCTGGGTCTGGCACGGCGCGAGCGTCCTGCGGCCCGCCCCGGGCGGCGCATGGCGGCACGCGCTGATCGACCTGTCCCCCGGCGGCTCCGACGCCGACGTGACCCGCGAGTTCGACCTCGTGACGAAGCAGTTCGTCGCGCCGGAGGACGGCGGGTTCTACCGCGAGGAGTCCAAGGGCGGCCTCGGCTGGATCGACGCCGACACCGTGTACGTCTACACCGACTTCGGGCCGGGCTCCATGACCCCCTCGGGGTACCCCCGGATCGTCAAGCGGTGGCGCCGTGGCACCCCCGTGACCGAGGCCACCGTCGTGTACGAGGGCGAGCCCGAGGACATGTACATCTCCGCCTGGCGCACCCACTCCCCCGGCTACGAACGTGACTTCGTGGGCCGCTCGATCGCGTTCTACGACAGCGAGACGTACCTCGTCCAGGACGCGGGAACCCCGTCCGAGACGCTCGTCAGGATCGACGTCCCGCGTTCGGCCGAGGTCGGCGTCAAGCGGGAGTGGATGCTCGTCGAGCTGCGCGACGACTGGACCGTCGGCGGCACCACCTACCTCTCGGGCTCCTTGCTCGCGACCCGCCTCGAGGACTTCCTCGCCGGGGCGCGCGGCTTCACCATCCTGTTCGAGCCCACGCCCACGACCTCGCTCGCGGGGGCGACGTGGACCGCCCACCACCTCGTGGTCAACGTGCTCGACGACGTCAAGAACCGGCTGCACGTGCTGACGCCACCCCCTCCCGCCGAGAGCGTGGACGCACCGTGGACCCGCGGCGAGCTGCCCGGCCTGCCGAGCATCGGCACGGTCGTCGTGGGCGCGGTCGACTCCGAGGACAGCGACGACGTCTGGCTCGTCACGACCGACTACCTCACGCCCTCGACGCTCTCACTGCTGTCCGTGGGCGCGGGAACCCCGCCCGAGGTCCTCAAGTCCGGGCCCGCCTTCTTCGACGCGAGCGGCCTGGTCATCGACCAGCACTTCGCGGTGTCCGACGACGGCACGCGCGTCCCGTACTTCGTCGTCGGGCGCGAGGAGCTCGTCCGGCCGGAGGCGGGTGCCGCACGCGGTGACGCCGACCACGCCGAGGGCGCACGCGTGGGCGCCGCGCCCACGCTGCTCTACGGCTACGGCGGCTTCGAGATCTCCCTGACCCCCGGCTACTCGGGGGGCCTGGGGCGCGCGTGGCTGGCCGACGGCGGCGTGTACGTCGTCGCGAACATCCGCGGCGGCGGCGAGTACGGCCCGGCCTGGCACCAGGCGGCCCTCAGGTCGAAGCGCCACAAGGCCTACGAGGACTTCGCGGCCGTCGCACGCGACCTCGTCGCCCGGGGCATCACGACCCCCGAGCACCTCGGCATGGAGGGCCGCAGCAACGGCGGCCTTCTCGCGGGCAACATGCTCACGCAGTACCCCGAGCTGTTCGGCGCCGTGATCGTGGGCGTCCCGCTGCTCGACATGCGGCGCTACACGCACCTGCTCGCGGGCGCGTCCTGGGCGGCCGAGTACGGCGACCCCGACGACCCGGAGCAGTGGGAGTTCATCCGGACGTTCTCGCCGTACCACCTGTTCGACCCCGAGCGCGAGTACCCGCCCGTGCTCTTCACGACGTCGACCAAGGACGACCGCGTCCACCCCGGGCACGCCCGCAAGCTCGCCGCGAAGATGCTCGCGGCCGGCAAGGACGTGACCTACTACGAGAACATCGAGGGTGGTCACGGCGGCGCCGCGAACAACGCCCAGGCCGCGCACATGGCCGCGATCCACTACCGCTTCCTGCGCGAGCAGCTGGGCTGACGCCGAGCCGCCGCGTCCCGAGCGAGACGGCGGCTCGCCGCAGGACCGCTCCGCGACCTACGAGTGCGGCACCGTGGCCGTGATGAGCGTCCCGTCCTCGCGCCGGTTGCCCGTCAGGTCGCGCAGGCTCGGGGTGCCCTTGAGCACGGGGCCGTGCCCGTCGAGGGCGACCGTCACGGGCTCGCCCGCCACGACGCGCACGACCTTGCCCCGCACGTGCACCTCGGCGCTCTCACCCGTCTCGCACACGAACGTGATCGAGTCGGTCGTGATCGTGACCTTGAGCCGGGCCCCGTGCAGCATCACGCGGAACGTGAGCGACTCCCACGACTGCGGCAGCCGCGGGTCGAAGCTGATCCGCCCGCAGTCGTCGCGCATCCCCCCGAACCCGAAGGCGAGCGCCGACCAGGTCCCGCCGGCCGAGGCGACGTGCACGCCGTCGGCCGCGTTCGCATGACGGTTCTCGAGGTCCACGAGCAGCGACGACGTGAAGTACTCGAGCGCGAGCTCGTGGTACCCGACCTCGGCCGCGATGATCGACTGGACCACGCCGGAGAGCGTCGAGTCCCCCGTGGTCAACGGGTCGTAGTACTCGAAGTCGGCGAGCTTCTCCTCGGGCGTGAACTCGCTCCCCTGGAGGAACAGCGCGAGGACCACGTCGGCCTGCTTGAGCACCTGGTACCGGTAGATGACCAGCGGGTGGTAGTGCAGCAGCAGCGGCCGCTTGGTCGCGGGCGTCGCCGCGAGGTTCCAGATCTCGCGCTCCAGGAAGTGCGAGTCCTGCGGGTGGATGCCCAGGTGCTCGGCGTAGGGGATCGACATGTGCTCCGCGGCGCGCAACCACTCCGCGGTCTCCTCCTCGGAGACGCCGAGGCGGATCACGAGGCGTTCGTAGTCGTGCGGCGCGTCGCGGCGCATGGACTCGAGGGTCTCGGCCGCGACCCGCAGGTTGAAGCGGGCCATGACGTTGGTGAAGAGGTTGTCGTTGACGACCGTCGTGTACTCGTCCGGCCCGGTGACGCCGTGGATGTGGAAGTGGTCGTCCCCGTTGGCCCGCCAGAAGCCGAGGTCCGCCCACATGCGCGCGGTCTCCACGAGGATGTCGACGCCCTCGCGCTCCAGGAAGTCCTGGTCCCCCGTGGCCCGCACGTACTGCATGAGGGCGTAGGCCACGTCGGCGTCGATGTGGTACTGCGCGGTGCCCGCGGCGTAGTACGCCGAGGCCTCCTCGCCGTTGATCGTCCGCCACGGGAACAGGGCGCCCGCCTGCGAGAGCTGGCTCGCACGGCGGCGGGCGGCGTCGAGCATCTGGTAGCGGAAGCGCAGCGCGTTGCGCGCGTACCAGGGGCTCGTGTACGTCAGGAACGGGAGCACGTAGATCTCGGTGTCCCAGAAGTAGTGGCCGCCGTAGCCGGTGCCCGTGAGCCCCTTGGCGGGCACGCCGCTGCCCTCGGCACGGACCGTCGCCTGGGCGAGCTGGAAGATGTTCCAGCGCACGGCCTGCTGGATCTCCGGCTGGCCGGGGATCTCGACGTCGGACCGGGCCCAGAACTCGTCGAGGAACTCGCGCTGCTCGGCGTGCTGGAACGCGACGCCCTCCTCGCGCACGCGGTCGAGCGTGCGGCGGCAGCGGTCGATCAGCTCGCGCGCGGGCACCCCGCGCGACGTGTGGTAGGCCACGGTCTTGGTGAGCCGGACCGGCTTGCCCGGCTCGGCCTGGATCCGGTAGACGTGCTTGGCCAGGTCCTCGTCCACCTGGGTGCGCACGTCGTGCGTGTTCTCGGTGACGAGCTCGTCGTCCGTGGCGACCGCGAGCGTCATGCCCGAGTTGGTGCAGCGGTAGGACAGGACCAGGCGCTCGTCGTCGCCCCACTGCACCTGCGGCTGCAGGACCCGCTCGGTGAACTGGTTGGCCTTGCGCGGGTCGAACCCCTGCCCCATCGCGGCCGACGGGACGTGGTACTCGTCCTGCCCGTCCTGCCGGTTGAGGATCTGGGAGGAGATCGCGATCGGCGCGGGCTCGTCGAGCATCGTGACCTCGAACGTGATGACGGCCAGGTGCCGCTCGACGAACGAGACCATGCGCTCGGACTTCACGAGCACCCGCTTGCCCGACGGCGTGCGCCACAGCAGCTCGCGGCGCAGCACGCCGTCGGCCATGTCGAGCGACCGCTCGTAGGAGACCAGGTCCGCGACGGGCAGCAGGAGCGGCTCGTCGTCGACGTAGAGCCGGATGATCTTGACGTCGGGCACGTTGACGATCGTCTGCCCGACCTCGGCGAACCCGTACGCCTCCTCGGCGTGGTGGATGCGCCACGTCTCGTGGAAGCCGTTGATGAACGTCCCCTGCGTGTGGGACTCGCGCCCCTCCTCGACGTTCCCCCGCATACCGAGGTAGCCGTTGCCGACCGAGAACAGCGTCTCGGTGACCCCGAGGTCGTGGGCCGAGTAGCGGTTCTCGACCAGTCGCCACGGGTCCGCCGGGAAGCGGCTGCGGTCCACGGTCCCGTCGAAGCCGTGCTCGAACCCGGCCATCAGCGGGCCTCGTCGAGCGCAGGACGGTCGAGGACCGTCGCGTCGAGCTCGCCCAGGTCGCTCACGACCAGGTCCGCACCGTGCTCGGTCAGGGCGTCCGCACCGACCCCGCGATCCACGCCGACCACGAGCCCGAAGTCTCCCGCGGCGCCCGCCTGGACGCCCGAGATGGCGTCCTCGACCACGACCGCCGCGGTCGTCGGCACACCGAGGAGCTGGGCCGCGTACTCGTACGTCGCGGGAGAGGGCTTGCCCTCGAGGCCCGCTGCGGCAGCGACGGTCCCGTCCACGACGACCTCGAACCGGTCCGCGATCCCGGCAGCCGCCAGGACGGAGGGGGCGTTGCGCGAGGACGAGACGACCGCCACGAGCGCGCCGGCAGCGGTCACGGCGTCGAGGAACGCGATCGAGCCGGGGTACGGGGCGATCCCCTCCTCGACGAACATGCGGTTGACGATCTCGTTCTTCTTGTTGCCCAGCGCGCACACCGTGTCCTCGCCGGGCGCGTCGTCGATCGTGCCCCACGGCAGCTCGATCCCGCGCGAGGCGAGCATCGTCGCGACCCCGTCGAAGCGGGGCTTGCCGTCGATGTGCGCGAAGTAGTCGGCCGACGTGTACGGGGCGACCCCCCGCTCGGCGCACAGGGGCGCGAACAGGCGCTCCCAGGCGCGCATGTGGACCTCGGCGGTGGGTGTCAGGACACCGTCGAGGTCGAAGAGGACGGCGTGCAGAGCGGGCATCGCGCTCCTTCGGGAGAGTGGACGGACGAGGGAGCACCGCAGGACGTCGGTACCTCTCTCCGAGCCTACGCACCGCGGGCCACCACGGCGAAACAGGGCGACGTGAGACGGGTGACAGCACCGCGGCGCCCCCTCGCCCCGCGTCGTCACGGGCCTGCGGCCGACCCGACGGCCCACCGGCGCCGCCACGGCCGCAACAGCCGACAGGGCCGACGGGGACAGCAGGGCCCCGTCAGTCCTGCGCGCGCTCCGCGAGCATCTCCGCGACCCGCCCGAGGTTGCCGAGCATCGCCCGGTTCTCGTCGATGCTCCCGAGCCGCTGGCCCGAACCCAGCCCCACGCCGCCCGCACGGGGCGCCGCGAGGAGCGTGACGTCGTCGAGCCCTGCGGCGGGCAGGCCGATCCGGCGCCACGGCACGGTCACGAGCGAGGCCAGCTCGCCGAGGTTCGGCCCCGAGCACTGCGAGACCTTCGCGGGCGGCAGCCCGGCCCAGATCCGGGTCCCGCGCTCGACCGCGCGCGCGGCCAGCTCCCAGCCCTTCTCGTCCCAGCCGTCGGCGCGCGCCGCCAGGTCGAGGCCCACGGCGTCGGCCCCGGCGAGGACCACGGGCGCGATCCCGACCCACGCGGGCCCCACGTGCACGACGCTGCGCGCCCCCGCGTCCCGCACGGCCTTCACCACGGTCTCGAGCCCCGCGACGATGTCCGGTCCCTCGACCGCGCGCAGGCGCGAGTACCCCGAGAAGGTGGGCAGCACCCCTGCGTTGACCTGCGCGAGCAACGGCTCCGAGACCTGCACCACGAGCTCGGCCCCGGGCACCTGGCGGCGCACCTCGTCGAGGTGGGCGCGCAGCCCGACGGCGAGCGACTCCGCGAGATCCGCCGCGGCCCCGCGGTCGGCCAGGACGCGGTCGCCGCGGGTCAGGTACAGCTCGGCCGCGAGCGTCCACGGCCCGACGACCGACACCGCGAGCGGCCCGACGTACCCGTGCCCCGCGATCGCGAGCGCCCCGAGGTCCTCGCGCAGGAACGCCTGCGCCCGCCGCTCGTCCATGCCCGAGCGGTCCGCGAGCCGCCAGCCGTGCGGCCCGATCTCGACCGGCAGGTCCGCGAGCAGGGTCGCGGTGCGCCCCACGGCGTCGGCTCCCGGTCCGCGCTGGGGAAGCCGCGCCAGGAACGGTACGGGCGTCACGCCCGTGGGGACCTCCGCGAGGTCCCCGAAGATCATCTGCTGCGCCTCGAGGACGTCGGTACCCTCGCCGCCGGGCCACGGCCCGTGCCCGCTGACTGACGTCATGTCCTGAGTCTCCTTGCTGTTCGACGTGCCCTGCTGTGCGGTGTGCTGCGCGGTGTCCTGGGCGACGGGTCCGCCGGTCCGCCCGTCCTGCAGGTGCCGGTGCCGTCCCGCGACGATCTCACCCCGGCATCACCCGCACGAACCCTTGCCTTCTCCCTCTCTCCGAGTGAAGGCTGATGAGTATGCACCACAGACCGTGACGACGCGGTGGCCGCTGGACCGACCCCGCCGGACGAGCGAGGCGGACATGAGCAGCAGCAAGCACGAGGCGACCGGGGCCACCGCTCCCGACGGCCGGCACGAAGCGACGGCGACCACCCCCGTCACCGCGACCAACAAGGCGGCCGCGATCGCGGTGCACACCCAGGCCATCCCCGGGAACCACGCCCAGGCGCTCGCGGCGCTCGTCGCGGCCGACTTCCACAACCACGACCCGGCCCCCGGCTGCTCGGGCGGGCTCGAGGGCCTGGTCGCGGCCATGCACTGGTTCTCGGACGCGTTCTCCGACCAGCACGTCGAGGTGCTGCACGCGGTCGCCGAGGGCGACCTGGTCGCGCTGCACGTCGCGTTCAGCGCACGGCACACGGGGTTCTTCCGTGGTCTGGCGCCCACGGGTCGTCACTTCACGGTCCGCGAGATGCACATGCTGCGCTTCGTGGACGGTCGCGAGGCCGAGCACTGGGCGGTGCGCGACGACGCGTGGCTCGTGCGCGAGCTCAGCGAGCACGCGGTCGTCCCGACGAGCGCGGTCGTCGCAGCGACCCGGCCGGGCGCCGCGGTGGGGAGCAACGTCCCGGTCGTGGCATGAGGCCCGGTCAGCGGGCGGCGCCCGGCGCGCGCCGGGCCCGGTGGGCGCGCTGGACGGTCGACTGCCCGATCACCCGCGTGCCCTGGTAGACCACGAGCGACTGCCCTGCGGCCACGCCGCGCAGCGTCTCACCCGTGAGCTCGACCTCCATGCGGCTTCCCTGGGCACGCGACCCGGTCGCGTCGGCCGGCTCGCCCTCACCGTCCGCCGGCCCGACGACGGCGCGCACCCGCGCGGGGACCGGCGCCCCGTGGGCGCGGACCTGGACGGACGCCTCGAACCAGCCGGAGGCCGCCCGGGGACCCGTCGCGTCGGGCGCCCACCCCGCGTCGGCGAGGACGTCGTCCGCGAGCCAGACCGACCGGTCGCCCTCGATGCGGTCGACCGTGAGCAGCTCGGCGGGGCCCACGACGACCCGGTTGGAGACGGGTTCGACCTCGAGCACGTAGCGGGGCCTGCCGTCCGCGGCCGGGCGCCCGAGGGCCAGGCCCTTGCGCTGGCCGACCGTGAACGCGTAGGCGCCCTCGTGCTCGCCCAGCACCTCGCCCGACGTGTCGACGATCTCGCCCGTGCGCGCACCGAGGCGTGCCTTGAGGAAGCCCTGGGTGTCGCCGTCGGACACGAAGCAGATGTCGTAGGAGTCGGGCTTGTTCGACACGGACAGGCCCCGTCGCTCGGCCTCCGCGCGGACCTCGTCCTTGGACGTGAAGCCGCCCAGCGGGAAGATCGAGCGGGCCAGCCGCTCCTGGCCCATCACCGCGAGCACGTACGACTGGTCCTTGGCCTCGTTGGGCGATCGGTGCAGCTCGCGGACCGTGCGGGTCACGGGGGCGCCGTCGGGCCCGGTCTGCGTGACCTGGCGCGTCACGACCTGCGCGTAGTGGCCCGTGGCGACCGCGTCGAAGCCCAGCGCCGTGGCCTTGTCGAGCAGCGCCTCGAACTTGATGTGCTCGTTGCAGCGCACGCACGGGTTGGGCGTGCGTCCGGCCTCGTACTCGGACAGGAAGTCCGCGACGACCGTGTCCTCGAACCGCTCCGAGAGGTCCCACACGTAGTACGGGATGCCCAGCACGTCGGCGGCGCGGCGGGCGTCGCCCGCGTCCTCGATCGAGCAGCAGCCGCGCGAACCGGCGCGGAACTGCTCACGGTTGCGGGACAGGGCCATGTGCACGCCGACGACCTCGTGGCCGGCCTCGACCGCCAGTGCGGCCGCGACGGCGGAGTCCACCCCGCCGGACATCGCTGCCAGGACCCTCATGCGGGCCTCCTCCCGGTCGTGGTGGTCGTGCTCTCCCGGGCCGTTCCCGCGGGACGCCCCGAGGACGCGAGCCCTGCGGCCTGCGCCCGGGCGACCGCCTGGGGCAGGGCCGCCAGGAGGCGCTCGACGTCGGTGCTCGTCGAGGTGGCGCCGAGCGAGAACCGCAGCGCGCCGCGCGCGTCCTCCTCGGAGACGCCCATCGCGAGCAGGACGTGCGAGGGCTGCGGCACCCCGGCCTGGCACGCCGAGCCCGTGGACGTCTGCACGCCCGCCGAGTCGAGCAGGTAGAGCAGCGAGTCGCCCTCGCACCCGGGGAACGTGAAGTGGGCGTTGCCCGGGAGGCGGGCGGATGCCTCGGTCGACGGGTCCGGTCCCCGCAGCACGGCGTCCGGCACCGCGGCGCGCACGCCCCGGACCAGGTCGTCGCGCAACGCCGCGAGGTGCTCGGCACGAGCGGCCCGGGCCGCGACGGCCTCCGTCACGGCGACCGCGAACGCCCGGATGGCCGGCGTGTCCAGGGTGCCGGAGCGCACGCCGCGCTCCTGCCCACCCCCGTGCAGCACCGGGGTCAGCGGCAGACCGCGCTTGGCGACCAGGGCGCCGACGCCCATGGGGCCGCCGAGCTTGTGACCTGTGAGGGTCAGCGCGTCGAGGCCGCTCGCCGCGAAGTCGACCGGCGCCTGCCCGACCGCCTGCACCGCGTCGGAGTGCACGGGGATGCCGTAGGGGCGCGCGATCTGGACGACCTCCTGGACGGGCTGGATCGTGCCGACCTCGTTGTTGGCCCACATGACGGAGATGAGCGCGACCTCGTCGCCCTTGGCCGCGAGCTCGGCGCGCAGCGCGTCGAGGTCGAGCCGGCCCTCCTCGTCGACGGGCAGCAGGACGATCTCCGCGCCCGTGTGCTCGGCCATCCAGAACGCCGGGTCCAGCACCGCGTGGTGCTCGACGGCCGACACCAGGATGCGTCGACGGCGGGGCTCCGTGGTCCGTCGGCCCCAGAACAGCCCCTTGATCGCGAGGTTGTCGGACTCGGTGCCCCCCGCGGTGAAGATCACCTCGCTCGGGCGCGCACCGAGAGCGGCGGCCACGGCCTCGCGCGACTCCTCGACGACGCGACGCGCGGACCGGCCCGCGGCGTGCAGCGACGAGGGGTTGCCCGTCGCCGTGAGCTCGGCGACGAACGCCTCGAGGGCAGCTGGCGACATGGGAGTCGTGGCAGCATGGTCGAGGTAGGCGCCGGGCGCGGGTACCGCGGGCGAGCTGGGTGAAGTCATCGGGCGATCACAGTCGTCCAGTCTACGAAGGTATTCGCGACCGTCGAGGCCACGATGTGGTCGTCACCCGCGACGTGTGTGGAGGAACGCTGGACAGCACAGGAAAAACCGATATCTTGACGGATGCTCGTTCGCCCTCGGGAACCTCGTCGTCACCCTGCCACGACCCGTCGTGCTCCAGGGGTGACGGCATGAACGGCGACGTCTCGACCGCCCCACCGCAGGTGCCGCCGTGCGCCTCGGAGGACCCCACTCCCGCGCCCGACGACGTCACGTCCACCCGCGTCGTCCTCTACCCGCAGGACCCGCGCGCCCACGCGAGCGACCGCCTGCGGTGGGCGCAGCTGCCCCGCGAGCTCCGCGACGAGCTCGAGGCGACCATGGACGCCCGCGTGCTCGAGGAGATCAGCGTCGTCAGCGGTTTCAGCCCGGGCATGGGCTCGTTGCTGCGGCTGTCGACGGGCGAGCAGGTGTTCCTCAAGGCGGCCCGCACGCGCGACGCCCCCGAGTGCGCAGACCTGCACCGCGCCGAGGCGCACATCACCGTGCGGCTCCCCACGGCCGTCCCCACCCCCCGGTTCCTGTGGGGGCACGGCGACGGTGACTGGATCGTGCTCGCGTACGAGGCCGTCGACGGGTTCCCGCCCCAGACCCCGTGGCAGCCTGCGGTCCTCGCACGGGTGCTCGACACCCTCGACGACCTCGCCCGCGTCCCGGGCGCCCGGCAGATCCCCCTGCCGCCGGCCGGGCCGCAGGTCGCCTCCGCCACGACCGGGTGGGGCCGGCTCGTCCGCGAGCCCTACGAGCACCTGCCGACGCTGTCTCCCTGGGCCGCGCGCCGCCTGACGTCGCTCGCAGAGGTCGAGCTCGGCGTGCTCGTCGCGTGCGAGGGCGAGTCGATCGTCCACGGCGACATGCAGGCCCGGAACCTCGCGGTCACGGACGACAAGGTCTACGTCCTCGACTGGCCCTACGCCATGCGCGGGGCCGGATGGCTCGACCTGGCCAACCTCCTGGTCACGGTCGGCGCCCAGGGCGTCGCCGGCGTGTTCGACCCGGTCGACGTGCACGTCCCGACCGACGGCGGAGCACCTGCGGTGATCTGGGACGACGCCGAACGGGCCGGGGCCTGGCTCACCGCGGTGTTCGACGACCACCCCCTGGGTGCCGACGTGCACCCGGCGGACCTCCGGTCGATCCTGAGCGGCTTCGCCGGCTACAACATGGACCTCGCCCGGAGACCGGCCCCACGGTCGAACCCCTGCCAACCGACCGTCACCCTGGGGCGGGCGGTCTCGGCGCTCGCCTGGCTCGAGCACCTCGGCCTCTGACCCGCCGGGGACGTGCGAACGCCCCGGCTGGTCGTGCCCGCCGGGGCGTTCGTCGAGAGGTCGTCCCGGAGGTCAGCCCTTGTGCTCGCGCAGGACCTGCGCGGCCTGCGGCAGGACCTCGGCCAGGTCGCCCACGACCGCGAAGTCCGCGATCTCGAACAGCGGGCTGTCCGAGTCGTTGTTCACCGCGACGATGACCTGCGAGGCCTGCATGCCGCCGCGGTGGTGCGGGGCGCCGGAGATCCCGGCGCCGATGTACAGGCGCGGGGCGATCGTCACGCCGGTCTGACCGATGAACGTGTCGAACCAGCCCTCGTAGACCGCGTCGCGCGTCGCGCCGACCGCGGCGCCCAGCACGTCGGCCAGCTCCTCGATGGGACCGAAGTCGCCGTCGGTGCCACGGCCGCCCGCGACGACGGTCGCGGCCTCGGCCAGTGCGGGGCGCCCGCCCTCGACGACCGGCTTCTCCTCGCGGGAGACGACCGTGACGCCGGTCGCCGACGCCGGCAGCTCGACCGGGAACCCGATGACCTCGGTCTCGACCGAGGACTCGGCAGGCTCCGGCACGACGGAGTTCGCGCGGACCGTGAACACGGCCTGCTCGGTGACGACCTCGCACGAGGTGTCCCACGACCCGGCGAAGACCCGCTTGTGGCCCACCGCCTTGCCGTCCTCCGCACGGACCGCGGCGGCGTCGATCACGAGGCCCGCACCCAGCTCGTAGGCGAGCCGGGCTGCGGCCTCCTTGTTGGGGAACGTCGCCGAGAGAAGGACGATGTCCGCGTGCGCGCGGCGCACCGCGGTCGCGAGGGTCGCCGAGACGACCGCCGTGAGGTGGGCGTCGTCCTTGCTCAACGACGTGGGCAGCTCGGCCTGGAGGACGGTGTCCACCCCGTAGGCGCCGAGCTGCGCGAGCGTCGTGACGCTGGGGCTGGCGAGCGCCACGGCCTTGGGGCGGCCGAGGCTGCGGGCGATGGTGAGGAGCTCGAGGGCCGCGGACCGGAGCTGGGTCTGCGGGGAGTCGAGCAGGACGAGGACGTTGGTGGTCACGGTGTTCCCTCTCAGACCAGGTCGTTGCGGATGAGGAACTCGGCCAGCGCGCGACCGCCCTCGCCCTTGTCGACGACGACCTCGACCTCGGGGCGCGGCGGGCGGGGCGTGGCGGCGAGGACGCGGGTGCGGGCCCCGGCGTCGCCCACGGTCGCGGGGTCCAGCCCCAGGTCCGCAAGGTCCCAGACGTCGATCGGCTGCGTCCGCGCGGCCATGATGAGCTTGAAGTTGGGGAAGCGCGGCCAGTTCGCGTGGTCGGTCACGCTGACCACGGCCGGCAGGGGGGCGGAGAGCACCTCGAGCGCGTCGTCCAGCTCGCGCGTGACCTGGGCCGTACGTGCCTCGGTGTCGACCTCGAGCTTGCCCGCGAGCGTGAGCTGCGGCAGGTCGAGCTCGGCCGCGAGCAGCACGGGGACCACGGAGCCGAGCCCGTCGAGGGCGGCCATGCCCGTCAGGACGAGGTCGACCGGCCCCTCCTGCTCGAGCCGGCGGATCGCTGCGGCGAGCGTACGGACCGTGCCGAAGTAGTCCGAGCCCGCGAGCGCCTCGTCGCTGACGCGCACCCCGCGGCCGACGCCCATCTGGAACGCCTTGCGGATCGCGGTGTCGGCCTCCGGGCCGGCCATGGTCAGGACGACGACCTCGGAGGTCGCCTGCTCGTCCTCGGGCAGCGACTCGACGATGCGCAGCGCGGCCTCGATCGCGTTCTCGTCGAGCTCGTTGAGGGTCCCCTCCTCGGACGATCGCACCACACGCCCGGCGTCGAACCGCCGGTCGGCGTGGATATCGGGAACGTACTTGACGGCGACGACGATCCTCATCGTGATGTGCTCCGTGGTTGGGACGACGGTGGACCCGGGGGGTACCCGCATGCCACGCCCCTTCCGGGGAAGGTGTGGCACAGGCGAAACCCTACCGGCCAGCGCGGCACAACCGGGTGAGATCTCGCGGACGACCACCTGGTGAGCACAAGGCGTCCACGTGCGGGCCGCACAATGGAGTGGTGCCGACGCTCGTCCCCGCTCCCCGCCCCCGCCCCTCCCACGGTCCGGTCCCGCCTCTCGGTGTCCACCTCGCCGGTGACGGTGTCGACGTCGCCGTGCTCGCGTCGCACGCGAGCGCCGTGCACCTGTGCCTGCTCGACGTCTCGCCCGACGGCGAGCTCCGCGAGCGCCGCGTCGCCCTCGACGGGCCGACCTACGGCGTCTGGCACGGTCACGTCCCGGGTGTGGGCGAGGGGCAGCGCTACGGCTTCCGGGCCGAGGGGCCGTGGGACCCCGCGGCCGGTCTCCGGTACAACCCGGCGAAGCTGCTCCTCGACCCGTACGCGCACGGGCTCGTGGGCGAGCTCGACGACGACCCCTCGACGCGGGGGCACGTGGTCGAGCGCGACGCCTCAGGGGCTCTCGTGGGGGACGTCTACGGTCCCGCCGACCCGCGGGACTCGGCCGCGCACGTGCCGCACTCGGTCGTCGTCGCCCCGCGCACGGGGCACGCACCCGTGCGTCGCCCGCACGTCCCGTGGGCCGACACGGTCGTCTACGAGGCCCACGTGCGGGGCCTGACCATGCGGCTCGACGCGGTGCCCGAGGACCTGCGCGGCACGTACGCGGGCCTCGCGCACCCTGCGACGATCGCGCACCTCAAGGACCTGGGCGTCACGACGGTCGAGCTCCTGCCGATCCACGCCTTCCTCACCGAGCCGCACCTGGTCGCCAAGGGCCTGACGAACTACTGGGGGTACTCGACCGCAGGCTTCTTCGCCCCCCATGCCCCGTACGCGACGCGGGCCGCGCAGGAGGCCGGGCCCGGCGCCGTCGTCGACGAGGTGCGCGGCATGGTGCACCTGCTGCACGAGGCCGGGCTCGAGGTGATCCTCGACGTCGTGCACAACCACACGTGCGAGGGCGGCGCCGACGGGCCGCACCTGTCGTGGCGCGGTCTCGACAACCCCGTGCACTACCTGCACGACGGCGCGACCCCGGCCCGGCTGGCCGACGTCACCGGGACGGGGAACAGCCTCGACTTCCGCCGCCCCCGCGTGGTGCAGATGACGCTCGACTCGCTGCGCTGGTGGGCGCAGGAGGTCGGCGTCGACGGCTTCCGGTTCGACCTCGCCGTGACCCTGGCCCGCGGGCCCACGGGGTTCGACCCCGACCACCCGTTCCTCGTCGCGCTCCAGACCGACCCGGTCCTGAACGGGCTCAAGCTGGTCGCGGAGCCCTGGGACGTCGGCCCCGGTGGTTGGCGCACCGGCCAGTTCCCGGCCCCCCTGGCCGAGTGGAACGACCGCTTCCGCGGGGCCGTGCGCCAGTTCTGGCTCGCCGACCCGCGCGAGGCCTCGCACGGACGCCCCGGCCAGGGCGTGCGCGAGCTCGCGACCCGTCTGGCCGGGTCCGCGGACCTCTTCGGCCACAGCGACCCGCCTCTCATGCGCGGGCCCGTGGCCTCGATCAACTTCGTCACCGCGCACGACGGGTTCACGCTCGCCGACCTCGTCGCCTACGAGCACAAGCACAACGAGGCCAACGGCGAGGGCAACCGCGACGGCAGCGACGACAACCGGTCCTGGAACCACGGCGTCGAAGGGCGGCTGGCGAACGAGGACGCGACGATCGAGGGGCTCGAGCCGGGCGTCGAGATCGCGCCCCTGCGCCGCCGCTCGATCCGCAACCTCATGGCGACCCAGGTCCTCGCGGCAGGCACTCCCATGCTCACCGCGGGCGACGAGATGGGACGCACCCAGCGCGGCAACAACAACGCGTACTGCCAGGACGGGCCCGTGTCGTGGGTGAGCTGGGACCTGTCGCCCTGGCGCAAGGACCTGCTCGCGACCACGACCCACCTCCTGGCCCTGCGCCGCGAGCACGCCGCGCTGCGCAGCGAGACGTTCTTCCACGGTCGGCCGCGGCACGCCGCCGGGGACGCGGTGCCGGACCTCGCGTGGTTCGACGCCGCAGGCCACCCCCTCGACCACGCGGCCTGGCACGACCCCGGCTTCCGCGTCCTGCAGATGCTGCGCACGGGTCCGCGCGCCGGGGACCACGACGTGCTCCTCGTGCTCAACGGGTCGCTCGACACGGTCGAGGTCGTGCTCGCGGACGTGCCGGGGCGGACGGCCGGCGGGCCGGCCGACGAGGCCGACGAGGCGGGCGGGGACCCGGGCACCGGGCCCGTCGGGGACGGGCGGGCGCCCGCGTGGGACCTCGTGTGGGACTCCGACTGGGAGCACCCGGCCGAGCGCGCCCGGGAGGGGGCCCCGGAGGTGCTCGGTGGGCAGGGTGCGGCCGCGCTGCTGGAGCCGCTCAGCCTGCAGGTCTACGTCTCGACCGACCACCGCTGAGGGCGCCGGGGCAGAGGGCTCGCGGTGATGCGGAGGGCTCCGGACCGCCGCCTCGACGCGAAGCCTCTACCTCGCAGACGGCGCGGGGTCTAGTCTCTGCGCATGAGTGACAACGACGTCAGCATCCCCGGCACGCCCTCCTCCGCCCCGACGCACGGGAGCGCTCCCAGCCCCGGCCCGACCGACTCGGCCGAGGTCGTGGTCGTCGGCGCGGGCCTGTCCGGGCTCGTCGCCGCGACCGAGCTCACGGCCGCGGGCCGACGCGTGATCCTGCTCGACCAGGAACCCGCCGCGAGCCTGGGCGGCCAGGCCTGGTGGTCCTTCGGCGGGCTGTTCCTCGTCGACTCCCCCGAGCAGCGCCGTCTGGGCGTCAAGGACTCCCCCGACCTCGCGTTCGACGACTGGCTGGGCTCGGCGAACTTCGCCCCCGGGGCCGCCGAGGGCCAGGGCCCCGACCGCTGGGGCTACGCCTGGGCCCAGGGCTTCGTCGACTTCGCCGCAGGTGACCTGCGCCCGTGGCTGCACGCCAAGGGGGTGCGCTGGTTCCCGCTCGTCCAGTGGGCCGAGCGGGGTGGCTACCCCGCGGGGGGCCACGGCAACAGCGTGCCGCGCTTCCACGTCACGTGGGGGACGGGTCCCGGCATCCTCGAACCCTTCGTGCGCGCAGCCCTCGACGCCCGCGCCGCGGGACTGCTCGACGTCCGCTTCCGTCACCGGGTGACCGGGCTCGTGGTGACCGACGGCGCCGTCACCGGGGTGCGGGCGGAAGTCCTTGCCGACGACCCGGTCGGACGTGGGGTGCCCTCGGTGCGCGACGTCGTGGGCGAGGTCGAGCTGTCCGCGAGCGCCGTCGTCGTCGCCTCCGGGGGGATCGGCGCGAACCACGACCTGGTCCGCTCGCACTGGCCCGCGTCCGCCGGGGTGCTGCCCGCGCGCATGCTCTCGGGCGTGCCCGACTCGACCGACGGCCTGATGCTCGGCGTCGCACGCGACGCGGGCGCGGCCCTGGTCCACGAGGACCGCATGTGGCACTACCCCGAGGGCATCGCGAACCACTCGCCCGTGTGGACCGACCACGGCATCCGCATCCTGCCCGGCCCCTCGTCGCTGTGGGTCGACGCGCACGGCCACCGGCTGCCCTCCCCCCTCTTCCCCGGGTTCGACGCGCTGGGATCGCTCCAGCACGTCACGGGCCGCGCCGACGACCACTCCTGGTTCGTGCTCAACAAGGCCATCATGGACAGCGAGTTCGCGCTGTCGGGCTCGGAGCAGAACCCCGACCTGACCGGTCGCAGCGTGCGGCTCCTCGCGCAACGGGTCCTGCCCGGGGCCGTCGGGCCGGTCGCACGGTTCGCGGCCGAGTCCCCCGAGTTCGTGTGGGGCCAGACCCCGACCGAGCTCGCGGCCGGGATGAACGCCCTCACGGCGGCGACCCCCGGGTCGCAGGGTCACATCGACGCGGCAGAGCTCGAACGGCTCGTGCGGCTGCGCGACGAGCAGGTGCGGTCGGGGCTCGGCAAGGACCACCAGGTCGTGGCGACCGCGATGGCCCGCAAGTTCTTCGTCGACCGCGTCATCCGCGTGTCCCCGCCCCGCCCGCTCACGACGCCCCAGGACGGGCCCCTGCTCGCGGTCCGGCTCTCGGTGCTCACCCGCAAGACGCTCGGCGGCCTGCACACCGACACCGAGGGCCGCGTGCTGCACCCCGACGGCTCGGTGTTCGAGGGGCTGTACGCCGCGGGCGAGGCCGCCGGGTTCGGCGGCGGTGGCGTGCACGGCCACCGGGCGCTCGAGGGGACGTTCCTCGGCGGGTGCCTGTTCTCGGGGCGGACCGTGGGGCGCGCGCTCGCGCGCAGCCTGTAGCGCCGCGGACCAGCGCGTGCGCCCGTCACCAGTCCGTCGGGCCCTGCACGCGGTCCGTCGGGCTCACGCGCGCCGCACGCAGCCCGGGCACCGCGAGCAGTGCCTCGACGAGCTCCTCGCTGCCCCCGAGGTCGGTGGCCACGCTGTCGATCTCGCTGCACACGAACCACGACCGGTCGTCGGGCCACCACAGGTTCGGCGACTGCTGGAGCGTGGCGAAGGCCGTCGCCTGCGCGAGCGGGCCGTGCCACAGGTGGTAGTCGCGGTGCGGCAGCGCGAGCATCGGCGCCGAGGGCCGCTCGACCTGGTGCGCGGCCCGCAGCGCTCGCACCCGGGCCTCGGCCTCCGCCTGCGCCAGGGCGAGCGACGAGCCCGGCGCGTCCCCCTCACCCACGTCGTCGATCGCGTACGTCAGCACGGCGTACGACGTCGAGTCCTCGGGCCGTGTCCCGTGGTCGTACAGCCACCCGTACCCGGTCCACAGCGCGAAGTGGCACCCCTGGTCGCCCGTGAACGGCGCGAGGACCTCGAGGAGAAGGTCCATCTGCTCGGGTCCCGCAGCGGCCGGGCCGGCCCCCAGGTAGAGCGACCCCATGCCCTCGTCCCCCACGGCCCACGCGGGCGTGTCGGGGATGCGCGCGTACGCCGCGAACCCTGACGGCACGCACGACGCCACGGTCGCCCACTTCCCCAGGCGAGGCCCGATCCAGTCCCCGGCCGACGGGTCGTCGTCCCAGGCGACCCCCGGGAAGGGCGGCGGGAGGTCGGGGCGGTGAGCGGCGTCGTCGGGCATGAGGCGAACCTAGCCGCGGCGAGGGCGCCCGGCCAGCCGCCGCCCCCGGACGCGACGACGGTCCTCCACGGAATGCCTGGCGACGAGACGGAGGCCTGCAGCCCGCTGTCCGGGCGGCAGGCCTCCACCTCGGTACCGAGGGCGGTCAGGCGTTCGCGACCAGCCCCAGCTCCGCGACGCTCGCGAGCCCCTCGTGCCGGGGCACGATCCGCACGGTGTACCCGAACGCGCCCGACGCCTCCAGGCGCACGGCCCGGGCGAACGCCGCCCGCCCGCCCTCGTAGGTCTCGGCGAGCTCGAGCGGCTCGGCCGTGAACGACTCGATCACGTCGGCCTCCGTCACCCGCCCGTGCACCACCTGCACCTCGACGTCGTCGGGCGACAGGTTCCCGAGCGACACGTAGGCCCGCACGGACAGGAGGTCGCCGACCTGCGGCACCTCGCGGACCCCGCTCGACTCGACGTGGTCGACCCGTACGTGCGACCAGTCGCCGCGCACGTGCTGCTTCCACTCGGCGAGCTCGCGCGCAGGCCCGAACCCCGGCCCGTTGAGCGTGCGCCCCACGACCGCGGCGGGCCCGTACAGGCGGTGCACGTAGTCGGCGACCATGCGCGTGGCCTGGACCTTCGGTCCCAGGGTCGCGAGCGTGTGCCGCACCATCTGGAGCCAGCGCACCGGCACGCCCCGCTCGTCACGGTCGTAGAACCGGGCCGCGACCTGGGTCTCGACGAGGTCGTACAGCGCGGCCGCCTCGAGGTCGTCCCGCCGGTCGTTGTCCTCGACGCCGTCGGCCGTCGGGATGGCCCAGCCGTTCTCGCCGTCGTACCACTCGTCCCACCACCCGTCGAGGATCGACAGGTTGAGACCGCCGTTGAGCGCGGACTTCATGCCCGACGTGCCGCTGGCCTCGAGCGGGCGCAGCGGGTTGTTGAGCCACACGTCGCAGCCCGGGTACAACGACTGCGCCATCCCGATGTCGTAGTTCGGCAGGAACACGATGCGACCGCGCACGTCGTGCTCGTCGGTGAACCGGACGAGCTGCTGGATGAGGCGCTTGCCCTGGTCGTCGGCGGGGTGGGACTTGCCGGCGACGACGAGCTGGACGGGCCGCTCGGGGTCGAGCAGCAGCGAGCGCAGGCGATCCGGGTCGCGCAGCATGAGCGTGAGGCGCTTGTAGGTGGGCACGCGGCGCGCGAACCCGATGGTCAGGACGTCGGGCGAGAGCGCGTCGTCGACCCAGCCGAGCTCGGCGGGGCTGGCCCCGCGCTCGCGCCAGGACCTGCGCAGCCGGTTGCGGGCCTCGTCGACGAGCTGCCCGCGCAGCTCGCGGCGCATGCCCCACAGCTCCTCGTCGCTCACCCGGGCCGGGTCGAGCCATCCCGACGACGCCGTGTCGGCCGTGAGCTCGTCGAGCCCCAGCCGGTCCGCCTCGAGCGCCGCCATCCGGGGGTCGACCCAGGTGGGCGAGTGCACGCCGTTGGTCACGGACGTGATGGGGACCTCGCGCGCGTCGAAGCCCGGCCAGAGCCCGTTGAACATGCCGCGGGAGACCTCGCCGTGCAGGAGCGAGACGCCGTTGGCGCGCCCGCCCAGGCGCAGTCCCATGACGGCCATGTTGAAGACCGTCGGGTCGCCGCCCTCGTAGTCCTCGGCGCCGAGCGCGAGGACCTGGTCGAGGTCGATCCCGGGGATCTGGTTGTCTCCGCCGAAGTACTGCGAGATCAGGTCACGGCCGAACCGGTCGATGCCCGCGGGCACGGGCGTGTGCGTGGTGAAGACGGTCGCGGCCCGCACGGCCTCGAGCGCCGCGTCGAACGAGAGCCCTTGACCGGCCACGAGCTCGCGGATGCGCTCGACGCCCAGGAACCCGGCGTGGCCCTCGTTGGTGTGGTAGACCTCGGGCTCGGGGGCCCCGGTCAGCCGCGACCACACGCGCAGCGCGCGCACGCCGCCGACGCCGAGCAGCAGCTCCTGCTGCAGGCGGTGCTCGCCGCCGCCACCGTAGAGGCGGTCGGTGACCTTGCGGGCTGCCTCGTCGTTGCCCGGCACGTTGGAGTCGAGCAGCAGCAGCGGCACCCGGCCGACCGCCGCGACCCACACGTGCGCGTGCAGCACGCGCCCGCCGGGCAGGTCGATCGAGACGCGGGCGGGCGTGCCGTCGTCCTCGCGCAGGATCGTCAGCGGCAGGCCGTCGGGGTCGAGCAGCGGGTAGGTCTCGACCTGCCAGCCGTCGCGCGTGAGGGACTGGCGGAAGTAGCCCGCGCCGTACAGCAGCCCGACGCCGACGATGGGCACGCCCAGGTCGGACGCGCTCTTGAGGTGGTCGCCCGCGAGGATGCCGAGCCCGCCCGAGTACTGCGGCAGGACCGAGGTGATGCCGTACTCGGGCGAGAAGTAGGCGATCGCCGCGGGGAGCTCCTCGCCGCCCGCGACCTGCTCCTGGTACCAGAGGGGGTCCTGCAGGTAGCGGTGCAGGTCTGCCGCTGCCGCGCGCACCCGGTCGACGAAGACCTGGTCGGCCGCGAGCGCCGCGAGGCGGTCGGGACCGAGCGCCCCCAGCAGCGCGACCGGGTCGCGCTTCACGGACTCCCACAGTTGCGGGTCGATGCCGGAGAAGAGCTCGCAGGTCGGGGTGTGCCAGGACCAGCGCAGGTTGAGGGACAGCTCGTCGAGGTCGTGCAGCTCGGCGGGCAGGACGGTGCGGACGGTGAAACGTCTGATCGCTCTCACGGGACCGACAGTACGCAACTGCGGGCCGCTGTACACCCTCTACCCACCAGGTGCTCCCGGCGGCCGGTGCGTCTTTCACCCGTGCGTCGGGCGGCCGGGCTCCGCGGGTTGCGCGCCACACCAGCCCAGCACGTGCCGGACCTCGGTCCCGCTCGATACGTTGTGCACGTGCCTGAGAACTCCACGAGCCCTGTGACCACCGCGTCGGCGGCCCGACCGACCGCCCCCTCGATCGTGTCCCCCGCCGCTCCGGCGACCGTTCCCGCTCCCCCGACCGCCCCGGCCGCCCCGATCGGGCGCATCCCGGTCCTCGAGGTGTCGCCCGTGGTCGAGGGCGGTCGCTGGCCCGCGAAGGCCGCGGTCGGCGAGGTCGTCCCGGTCGAGGCCACGGTGTTCCGCGAGGGGCACGACGCCGTCGCCGCGACCGCCGTGCTCGTCGCCCCCGACGGCACGGACCACTCGTGGGCACGCATGGTCGACGTGGCCCCGGGGCTCGACCGCTTCCGCGCGACGCTCTCGCCCGACGCGCCGGGCGCCTGGTCGTTCCGGGTCGAGGCGTGGTCCGACCCGTACGGCACGTGGGCGCACGACGCCGCGATCAAGGTCGCGGCAGGCGTCGACGTCGAGCTCATGCTGGCCGAGGGGGTCGCGCTCTTCGAGCGCATCAGCGCCGTCGCAGGCCGGGAGCCGCAGGACGCGAAGACCCTGCGCGACGGCGCAGCAGCCCTCGCGGACGCCTCCCGCCCCTCCCCGGCGCGGCTCGCGGCAGCCCTGTCCCCCGAGGTGCGCGAGGCCCTGGGGCGCGCTCCCCTGCGGGACCTCGTGACGCCGTCGGGCACGTACCCCCTGCAGGTGGACCGGCCGCAAGCGCTGGCCGGGGCCTGGTACGAGATGTTCCCCCGTTCCGAGGGCGCGCGGCGCCTCAAGGACGGGACCTGGAGGTCCGGGACGTTCACGACGGCCGCCAAGCGACTGCCCGCGATCGCCGCGATGGGCTTCGACATGGTCTACCTGACGCCCGTGCACCCCATCGGGACCACGCACCGCAAGGGCCGCAACAACTCGCTGACCGCGCTGCCGGGCGACCCGGGGTCGCCCTACGCGATCGGCTCGAAGGACGGCGGGCACGACGCGATCCACCCCGAGCTGGGCACCGAGCGCTCGTTCAAGGCGTTCGTGAAGGAGGCCCGCCGCCTGGGCATGGAGGTCGCGCTCGACCTCGCGCTCCAGTGCTCGCCCGACCACCCGTGGGTCACCGAGCACCCCGAGTGGTTCACGACGCGCGTCGACGGCTCGATCGCCTACGCCGAGAACCCGCCCAAGAAGTACCAGGACATCTACCCGCTGAACTTCGACAACGACCCGGCGGGCATCTACGCCGAGGTGCTGCGCGTGGTGCGGGTGTGGATCGCGCGCGGCGTCACGGCGTTCCGCGTCGACAACCCGCACACCAAGCCCCTCCCGTTCTGGGAGTGGCTGCTGGCCGAGGTGCGCGCGACGAACCCCGAGGTGATCTTCCTGTCGGAGGCGTTCACCAAGCCCGCGATGATGCACACGCTCGCGCGCATCGGGTTCCACCAGTCGTACACGTACTTCACGTGGCGCAACGAGAAGACCGAGCTCGCGGAGTACCTGACCGAGGTCTCGGGGCCCGCAGGGAGCTACATGCGCCCCAGCTTCTGGCCCACGACGCACGACATCCTGCCGCCCTACCTCCAGCACGGAGGGGTCGCGGGATTCGCGGTACGGGCCGTGCTCGCAGCGCTCGGCTCGCCCACGTGGGGCATCTACTCGGGCTACGAGCTGGTCGAGAACGTGCCGCGCCCCGGCGTCGAGGAGCAGATCGACAACGAGAAGTACGAGTACAGGCCGCGCGACTGGGCGCTCGCCGAGGAGATCGGCATCTCGGCCCTCCTGACCCGCCTCAACGAGGTGCGACGCGAGCACCCCGCGCTGCGCCAGCTCCGCAACCTCACGGTCCACCCCACGACCAACGACCACGTCCTCGCGTTCTCGCGGCACCTGCCCGAGCGCGTGTCGCCCACGGGGGCGGTCGAGCCTGCCGACACCGTGATCGTGGTCGTGAACCTCGACCCGTGGGGCACGCAGGAGTCGATGGTCCACCTCGACCTCGGCGCGCTGGGGCTGGACGCCGAGCAGCAGTTCGTGGCGCACGACCTGCTCTCGGGCGCCTCCTACGGCTGGGGCCGGGACGTCTACGTCAAGCTCGTCCCGCAGGAGCAGGTGGCGCACGTCATCCACGTGAGGACGCCATGAGCAGCTCCCCGTACTCGGGCGGCCCCGCGGCAGGCCCGGGCGTGCGGGCGACCGGCCCGGCTGCGGGCCCGGCCCCCGTGGCCCCGACCACCGCCCCTCTGCCGGTCGGCGCGCTGCCACCGCGACGCCAGCCCGCGGCTCCGCTCGCCCAGCGCTCGGGTCTGTCGTCCGACCCGTCCTGGTACAGGACGGCCGTGTTCTACGAGGTCCTGGTCCGCGCGTTCTCCGACTCGTCGGGCGACGGCTCGGGCGACCTGCGCGGGTTGATCGAGCGCCTCGACTACCTCCAGTGGCTCGGGATCGACGCCCTGTGGCTGCCGCCCTTCTACCCGTCGCCCCTGCGCGACGGCGGGTACGACGTCGCGGACTACACGGCGATCGCGGGGCAGTACGGCACCATGGCCGACTTCACGGAGCTCATCGCGGAGGCGCACTCGCGCGGCATCCGGATCGTGATCGACCTGGTCATGAACCACACGAGCGACCAGCACCCGTGGTTCCAGGCGTCGCGCGCCGACCCCGAGGGCCCGTACGGCGACTTCTACGTGTGGAGCGACGACAACACGCGCTACGAGGACGCCCGCATCATCTTCGTGGACACCGAGACGAGCAACTGGACGTTCGACCCGGTGCGGCGCCAGTACTTCTGGCACCGGTTCTTCTCGCACCAGCCGGACCTCAACTTCGAGAACCCGCGCGTCGCGGACGCCATGCTCGACGTGACGAGGTTCTGGCTCCAGGTCGGGGTCGACGGGTTCCGGCTCGACGCGGTCCCCTACCTGTTCGAGGCCGAGGGCACCAACTGCGAGAACCTGCCCCAGACGCACGCGTTCCTGCGCCGCGTGCGCGAGATGGTCGACACCGAGTTCCCGGGCCGGATCATCCTCGCGGAGGCGAACCAGTGGCCGGCCGAGGTCGTCGACTACTTCGGCAGCGAGGACGCACCCGAGTGCCACATGTGCTTCCACTTCCCCGTCATGCCGCGCATCTTCTACGCGATCCGGGACCAGCGGGCCAACCAGGTCGTCGACATCCTGCGCGACACCCCGCCCATCCCGGCGGGCGCCCAGTGGAGCACGTTCCTGCGCAACCACGACGAGCTCACGCTCGAGATGGTCTCGACCGAGGAGCGCGCGTCGATGTACGGCTGGTACGCGCAGGACCCGCGCATGCGCGCGAACGTCGGCATCCGTCGACGCCTGGCGCCGCTGCTGGACAACTCGCGCAAGGAGATCGAGCTCGCGCACGCCCTGCTGCTGTCCCTGCCCGGCAGCCCGTGCCTGTACTACGGCGACGAGATCGGGATGGGTGACAACATCTGGCTCCCGGACCGGGACGCCGTCCGCACGCCCATGCAGTGGACGCCCGACCGCAACGCGGGGTTCTCCACCGCGGACCCGGGCAAGCTGTACCTGCCGCCGATCCAGTCGCTCGTGCACAACTACGGCAACGTCAACGTCGAGGGGCAGCTCGCGCAGCCGACGTCGTTGCTGCACTGGGTCCACGGCATGCTCGCGGTGCGCAGGCTCCACCCGGCGTTCGGGGCGGGCGAGCAGGTCACGCTCGAGACGGACAACGAGTCGATCCTCGCGTTCCTGCGCCGCAACGAGGCCGAGACCATCCTGTGCGTCGCGAACATGGCCGCGACCGCGCGCACGGCCACCGTCCACCTGCCCCAGTACGCGGGCGCGACGCTCACGGACGTGTTCGGCGGTGCACCGTTCCCCTCGGTGGGCGAGGACGGCGACGTCGTGATGACATGGGGCTCGAGGGACTTCTACTGGCTCACGGTGTCGTAGGAGGCCACCGACCTGCCCGGCAGAAGGAGCTGACGTGGTGCCGAAGACCGTCTCGTCCCCGCCCGTCGCGGCCGGCCGTGGGCCGCTCGGGCCGGCGCAGCGCGTCGCGGTCCCGGACGCGCGGCTGCTCGGGCTCCTCGACGCGTGGCTGCCCGCGCAGCGCTGGTACCCGGTCAAGGGGCTCGTGGTGCGCCACGTGCCGTGGATGAGCTTCGCGCTCTCGGACCGGTGCACGCTGCACCTGCTGCGCATCGTGGGCGAGGGGGTGGACCTCGTGATCCAGGTCCCCCTCGTCCTGACCCCTGCGGGTCCCCTCCCCGGCCCCGCGGGCCCGGGCGGGGGCGGCGCGGGAGGGACCGGGGCGCGCCCGTCCGGCACGTCCCGCACGCCCGTGCCGGGCCTCGTCGGGTTCGTGCCGAGCACCCCGGGTGGTCGCGGCGGCCCGGACGCGCCGCTCGCGGTGCACGACGGCGCCACGCACCCCGACCTGTGGGCGGCTCTCCTGGGGTCGCTCGAGCGCGCGAGGGACCCGGGTGCCGTACCGGGCGGTGCGGGCGCGCTGCTCGTGGACCTGTCCGGCGCCCGCCCGGTCGGTGGCGAGCAGTCGAACTCGTCGGTGGTCCTGCCGGCGACGGCGGGCGGCTCGATCCTCAAGATCCTGCGGACCGTCGCGATCGGCCCGAACCCCGACGTCGTGGTCCCCGCAGCGCTCGCCCGGGTGGGCTGGACCGGTGTGCCGCGACCGCTCGGCTGGGTCGAGGCCGGGTGGGGTGCGCTCGACGTGCCGTCGGGCGCGCCCGCGCTGGGCCCCGACCGGACCGCGCACCTCGCGATCCTCAGCGAGCTCGTGACGGACGCCCGCGACGGGTTCGAGCTCGCGTGCGCGTACGCGGCCCAGGACTCCTCGTTCGCGGACCTCGCGGCGGACCTCGGCCGGACGCTCGCGAGCATGCACCGGGCGCTGCGCGTGGCCCTTCCCACCGGTCCCCCGCTCGAGGCGGGCTGGCTGCTGGACGACCTGCGCCGTCGGGCCCGTGAGGCCTGCGCGTCCTCATTGCCGCTCGGGCGGCGCGCCGACCAGGTCGAGGCGTTCCTCGACGGGGTGTCCGACCGCCTGGCCCGCGAGGACGCGCCGCCGCCCGTGCTGCAGGCGATCCACGGCGACATGCACCTGGGCCAGGCCCTGCACGCGCTCGGGGACGGGTGGAAGGTCCTCGACTTCGAGGGCGAGCCCCTGCGACCCGTGGCCGAGCGCACGCGCCCGGACCTGCCGTTGCGCGACGTCGCGGGGATCGTGCGCTCGCTCGACTACGCGGCGGCGGTCGGCGGGGCACGCTCACCCCGGTGGACGACGACGGCGCGTACCGCGTTCGTCGAGGCGTACCGCCGTGCGATCGGCGAGGACGACGGTACCGCCGGGCTCTCGGACGCGACGACCGAGGCGATCCTGCGCGCGCTGATCCTCGACAAGGCGCTGTACGAGGTCGTGTACGAGTCCCGGAACCGGCCCGCGTGGGAGCCCATCCCGCTCACGGCCGTGGACCGGTTGCTGGGCGGGCGGTAGGGCTCCCGCGCGGCACGTCCCGGCCGGGCCGGCCGGGCCGCGCCGCGGCGTGCCGGTGCCGGCGGCCGCGCCGGGACCGCCCGGTCACCAGGCATGATGGTGCCGCGGTTCGACGACGACCCCTCACCTCTCTGGAGCTTCCCCGTGACCTCGGCCCCGGCCTCTGCAGACCTCGTGCCCCCGACGATGACAGCGCTGACATCACCTACCGTCCCGGGGCCGGCCCCGGCGGGACCGGCCGCGACCCGCCGCGAGCTGCACACGGGGTGGACCGTGCGCGCCGTCGCGGGCCCCGTCCCCGCCCACCTCGCGGACCGCCTGCGCGCCCCGGTGCCAGCGACCGTCCCGGGCGTCGTCCACACCGACCTCCTCGCGGCCGGGCTCGTCCCCGACCCGTACCTCGACGACAACGAGCACGTCCTCGCGTGGATCGGTCGCTGCGACTGGGAGTACCGCACGACGTTCGAGTGGGCCCCCGACGGCCACGAGCGCCACGACCTCGTCGCCAACGGCCTCGACACCGTCGCGACCGTGACCCTCAACGGGCACGTGCTCGCCGAGACCGCGAACCAGCACCGCACCTACCGCCTGCCGGTCGACGGGCTCCTGCGCCCCGGCACCAACGAGCTCGTCGTCCGGTTCTCCTCACCGCTCGCGTACGCCGCGGCGCAGAACCTCGCCATGGGCTACCGCCCCCACACCAACCCCCACCCGTTTAACGCGATCCGCAAGATGGCGTGCAGCTTCGGGTGGGACTGGGGGCTCGAGACCGCGACGTCGGGCATCTGGCGGCCGCTCGCGCTCGAGGCGTGGTCGGGCGCGCGGCTCGCGACCGTGCGGCCCGTCGCGACCGTCGTCGACCCCGGCACCGCGGTACCGGCCGACCAACCCGTCCCCGGCCGCCTCGCCGTGCACGTCGACGTCGAGCGCTCGCCCGGGCACGACCGTCCCGACGGTCCGCAGCACGCCGACCTCCACGTCGCCGTCCACGTCGACGGGCTCGTCACGACCGCCCGGGTCCCGGCCGGGGAGACGTCCACGGTCGTCGACGTCGACCTCCCGGTGGTGCGCCGGTGGTGGCCGCGCGGGTACGGCGAGCAGCCGCTCTACGAGGTCGCGGTCGAGCTCCTCGCCACTCCCGGGGCCACCGAGCCGTCCGACGGGAGCGCGCCGCCGTCGGGCGCGAGCCCGGCGCACGAGGCGCGCCCCGCCGTCGGGCCCCTCGACGTGCGGCGCCACCGCGTGGGCTTCCGCACCGTGCGCCTCGACATGCTCCCCGACGAGCACGACGGCGAGCCCGGCACGTCGTTCGTGATCGTCGTCAACGAGCGGCCCGTGTTCGTGCGCGGCGCCAACTGGATCCCCGACGACGCGTTCCCGCACCGCGTGACGCGCGAGCGGTACGCGGCACGCATCACCCAGGCAGAGCAGGCGAACGTCAACCTGCTGCGCGTCTGGGGCGGCGGGATCTACGAGGCCGACGACTTCTACGACCTGTGCGACGAGCGCGGCATCCTCACGTGGCAGGACTTCCTGTTCGCGTGCTCGACGTACGCCGAGGAGGAGCCGCTGCGCGGTGAGGTCGAGGCCGAGGTCCGCGACAACGTGGTGCGCCTGGCCCCGCACCCGAGCCTCGTGCTGTGGAACGGCAACAACGAGAACCTGTGGGGCTTCCACGACTGGGACTGGCAGCCGCGCCTCCAGGGCCGCACCTGGGGCCTGGGGTACTACACCGAGCTCCTGCCCGCGCTGCTCGCCGAGCTCGACCCGGGGCGCCCGTACACGCCCGGCAGCCCGTGGTCGGGCACGCTCGACCTGCACCCCAACCTCGACGCGCACGGCTCGGTGCACGTCTGGGACGCCTGGAACCGCAAGGGCTACGAGGTGTACCGCGACCACGTCGCGCGCTTCGTCGCCGAGTTCGGCTGGCAGGGCCCACCCACGTGGTCGACGCTGCGCGACGCCCTGTCCGACGACCCGCTCACGCCCGAGTCCCCCGGGATGCTCGTGCACCAGAAGGCCGCGCAGGGCAACGACAAGCTGACCGACGGGCTGCTCCCCCACTTCCCGCTGCCCGACGACATGGACGACTGGCACTGGGCCATGTCGCTCAACCAGGCGAACGCCATGACGGTCGGGATCGAGCACATGCGCTCGTGGAGCCCGCGCTGCGCGGGCGCGGTCGTGTGGCAGCTCAACGACTGCTGGCCCGTCACGTCGTGGACCGCGGTCGACGGCGCGGGCCGCGCCAAGCCCACGCTGTCCGCCCTGCGGCACGCGTACCGGGACCGCCTGGTCACGGTCCAGCCCCGTCGGCCCGACGGCGGCGCGCCCCTCCCCGACGGCCCCTCGGCCCTCGCGGTGGTCGTCGTCAACGACTCGCCGGACCCGTGGAGCGGGACGCTCGTCCAGCGGCGCGTGCGCTACGACGGGACGGTCCTCGCGGAGGCGGGCACCGCCGTCGGGCTCGCGCCGCGCGAGACGCGCACCCTCCTGCTGCCCGACGACGTCGCGTCCGCCGCGAGCACGCGCGACGAGCTGGTCGTCGCGACCCTGGGCGACGAGCGCGGGCTGTGGTTCTTCGCGGAACCGCGCGACAGCGCCCTGGTCGACGACGGGCTGGACGTGGCGGTGCGGGAGGTCGCCTCGGGCGTCGAGGTGCCGCAGCCCGTGCCAGGGTCGATCCGTGGGCCCGCCCCGGACGCCGGACCCGGCGTGGGCCACCGGTACGAGGTCACCGTGACGGCACGCACGCTCGTGCGCGACGTGACGCTGCTGGTCGACAAGGTGCACCCCGGCGCGACCGTGGACGACCAGCTCGTCACGCTCCTGCCCGGGGAGCGGGCCACGTTCACGGTGTCGGTCCCCGCGGCGCTCGGCCCCGAGGCGCCGGTCTCGCTGACCGCGCGCCGGGTGCTGCGGACCGCGAACCAGCTCGTCGCGGGGCCCTCGGCGCAGGCCGTCGCGCGATGAACCGAGCCCCGCGACGTCCCCTCGGACCCCGGCACGCCGCAGCCGTCCACCCCGCCGCGGGCACCGTGCGGCGCGGCTGGCCGCACGCGCTCCCGCGACGTGGAAAGGTTGGGCCATGACCGGGTCATCGACACCTCCGAGCAGCTCCCACCCACCGCTCCCCGTGGTGCCGGCCGATCCGGCCGTGCTCGCGGCCGTCGCCCTGGGCCGGGCGGCCGACCCGCACGCGGTGCTGGGCCCGCACCTGACCGCGGTGCCCCTCCCCGGGGGACGGACCGGCGCCGCCGCCACGGTCCGCGTGCTGCGCCCGCTCGCCGACGAGGTCACGATCGTGACGCTGGACGGCGAGTTCGCCGCGACGCACGAGCAGGACGGGATCTGGTGCGCAGTCGTGCCCGCGGCCGTCGACGAACCCGTCGTCGGCGCCGACGCGCCGGTCCTGCACGCCCCCGACTACCGCGTCCGCGCTCGCTACGGCGAGACCTCGACCCTCCTCGACGACCCGTACCGCTTCCTGCCGACGCTCGGCGAGATGGACCAGCACCTGATCCGCGAGGGCCGCCACGAGGAGCTGTGGACCGTCCTCGGCGCCAACCCGAAGGTCTACCCGAGCGCGCTCGGCGAGCCCGGGACGGCCGGGACGACGAGCGGCACCGCGTTCGCGGTCTGGGCCCCCAACGCCCGCGCGGTGCGCGTCATCGGCGACTTCAACCACTGGCAGGGCAGCACCCACGCCATGCGCACCCTGGGCAGCACGGGCGTGTGGGAGCTGTTCGTGCCGGGCGTCGCTCCCGGCGCTCTCTACAAGTACGAGATCCTCACCGCGGGCGGCGCCTGGCTCCAGAAGGCGGACCCCCTCGCGAAGGGCACGCAGGTCCCGCCCGCCAACGCGAGCGTCGTGGTCACCTCGGGGCACGAGTGGACCGACGACGCCTGGATCGCCGGACGGTCCGGGCGGGACCCGCACTCGGGCCCCGTGAGCATCTACGAGGTGCACCTGGGCTCGTGGCGCCAGGGGCTGAGCTACCGCGAGCTCGCGGAGCAGCTCACCGCGTACGTCCTGGAGACGGGCTTCACCCACGTCGAGCTCATGCCCGTGGCCGAGCACCCCTACGGCGGCTCGTGGGGCTACCAGGTCACGAGCTACTACGCGCCGACGTCGCGGTTCGGGCACCCCGACGACTTCCGGCACCTCGTCGACACCCTGCACCGGGCCGGGATCGGCGTGATCCTCGACTGGGTCCCCGCGCACTTCCCCAAGGACGAGTGGGCCCTCGCGCGCTTCGACGGGACCCCGCTCTACGAGCACCCCGACCCCCTGCGCGGCGAGCAGCCCGACTGGGGGACGTACGTGTTCGACTTCGGCCGCAACGAGGTGCGCAACTTCCTCGTCGCCAACGCGACGTACTGGTTCGAGGAGTTCCACGTCGACGCCCTGCGCGTCGACGCCGTCGCGTCGATGCTCTACCTCGACTACTCGCGCGGCCCCGGTCAGTGGCACCCCAACGTGCACGGCGGGCGCGAGAACCTCGAGGCCATCGCGTTCCTCCAGGAGACCAACGCGACGGCCTACCGGCGCACGCCCGGCGTCATGATGATCGCCGAGGAGTCCACGGCCTGGCCCGGCGTGACACGCCCCACCGACCAGGGCGGCCTGGGGTTCGGCCTCAAGTGGAACATGGGCTGGATGAACGACTCGCTGCGCTACGTCGCGGAGGAGCCGATCAACCGGCGCTACCACCACCACGAGATCACGTTCTCGATGGTCTACGCCTACTCCGAGCAGTTCGTCCTGCCCATCAGCCACGACGAGGTCGTGCACGGCAAGGGGTCGCTCTACGGCAAGATGCCGGGCGACGACTGGCGCAAGCGCGCGGGCGTCCGGTCCTTCCTCGCCTACCAGTGGTCCCACCCGGGCAAGCAGCTGCTGTTCATGGGGTGCGAGATCGGCCAGCACACGGAGTGGAACGAGGCCGCGAGCCTCGACTGGGCCGGCCTCGCCGACCCGGGCCGGGCCGGCGTCCAGCGCCAGGTGCGGGACCTCAACGACCTCTACCGGCGCACGCCCGCGCTGTGGGCCCTCGACCACGACCCCGCCGGCTTCGAGTGGCTCGACGCCGAGGACGGCGACCACAACGTCGTCGCGTACCTGCGCCGGGACGCCGCGGGGAACCAGGTCGCGGTCGTCGTGAACTTCGCGGGCACCCCGCACGAGGACTACCGGCTCGCGCTGCCGCAGGGCGGCGCGTGGCGCGAGATCCTCAACACCGACGCCGAGGTCTACGGCGGCTCGGGCGTCGGGAACCTGGGAGAGGTCCGGTCGGAGCCCCATCCGTGGAAGGGGCGCGCGCACTCCGCGACGCTGCGCGTGCCCCCGCTCGGGGCGCTCTTCCTGGAGCCCGTCTGACCTCGACGTCCCCGGGGGAACCCACGGGGACGTCCCGTGCACGACGGCGGCCGGTCACCTCGTGAGGGGACCGGCCGCGGTCGTGCAGCGTGCGCGGGCGTCAGTACAGGTTGATCGCCAGGAGCTGTCGGGCCTTGCCCACCCGGGGGTCGGCCGGGCCGAGGATCTCGAAGTAGTCGACGAGCCGGCGGCGCAGCGTCTCCTTGTCCTCGGCGCTCGAGCCCGCCAGGAGGTCGAGCAGCCGCCCGAACGCGTCCTCGACCTTGCCGCCGAGGATGTCGAGGTCCGCGACGTCGAGCTGCGCCTGGAGGTCCGTGGGCCGTGCCGCCGCCGCCTCGCGCGCGGCCTGCAGGTCGAGGTCACGCGTGCGGCGCAGCAGCCCGACCTGCGCGAGCCCGGCCGTGGCCAGGTGGTCGCGGGGGTCCTGCTTGATGGCCTTCTCGTAGGCCGCGACGGCCGCGTCGAAGTCGTCGCGCTCGATCGCGTCGTACGCCTCCTGGTGCAACGGGGGCAGCTCGGGCTCGGGGGCCACCTGCTCCGCCGGCGCCTCGCTGTCGGCCGGGGCCCCCTGGGCGGGCGCACGTCCCGTGACGCCGTTGCCCTCCGCGATCTGCAGCACCTGCTGCAGGACCGCACGGATCTGGTCGCCCGCGGCGGCGCCCTGGAAGAGCGGGACCGGCTGGCCGCCGACGATCGCGACGACCGTCGGGACGCTCTCCACCTGGAACGCGGCGGCGATCTGCGGGTACGTCTGCGCGTCCACGCGCCCCAGGAGGAAGCGCCCGCCGAACTCGTCGGCGATGGTGCCGAGCTCCGTGCCCAGCTGCGCGTTGGCCTGGTCCGTCGGGATCCAGAGCAGCACCACGACGGGATACTGCGTCGAGTCCTGGACGAGGTGCGGGAACGACTCCTCGGTGACGTCCACGACGTAGCCGCCGGCCTCCGGCGCTCCACCGGGGGTCCCGGGCGGCGGGGCCGACGGACGGTTCAGGGACGACAGGTCGACGGCGCCGCGCACGTCGAAGTTCGGCTGCTGGCTCGGTTGGCTCATGGCTACATCCTATGAAGAATCCGGTCGCCCGCCGTGCGGCGGGCGACCGGAGCTGCCGATGGTGCGGACGGCGACCGGCCCCGGGGGGACCCGGTCGTCAGGCGGTCGCGACCGAGGTGGCCACGTTCTCCATCCCCAGCACCTGGATCCCGGTGGTCGCGCCCGCGGGCGGGATGTACATCGCGACCATGGTCGTGTAGCCCACGTTGAGCACGTTCGTCGCCGGGGTGGAGCCGAAGATCGCCTTCTCGGTCTCCGAGCCCGGTGCGATGGTCCCGCCCGCCTCGACCGTGCGCGTCTCGAGGGCCGACAACCCGGCCACGACCATCGCGCCGCCGTCGGCCGTGCGCACGGCACGGGCCTGATCGGGCATCGGTGTGAAGGTCATGGTCATGGTGCCCTCGGCCTTGGCCAGCTCCGTCATCTGCAGGGTCGCGTTGCTCGCGACCCACGCGCGCAGCGGGTCCTCCGCGAACGACGCGGCGAAGGCCGAGCCCGTCCCGAGGGTCAGGACGTCCGCGTACTGCGCCACGGCGTCCGCAGGGGTCACGAGGAGGGACGAGTCGTCCATGGGGACGGCCTCGCTGCCGACCGCAGCGCCCGCGAACGTGGGGAGGGTCGCGCTCGGGAAGAGGCGGACCCATGCCCACAGCTTGTAGGGGTCGCGGGCCGTGCCCTGCTCGTACGCCAGGAGGCGCGGGGACTGGAGGTCCTCGGGCTGGACCGTCACGGCGTAGGCCTGGCGGGGCCAGGTGTCCGTGGTCGTGATGATGTCCTGCTGGACGTCGGTCGGCAGCTGCGTGATCAGGCTGCCGTCGCCTCGCGCCGCGGCGACCGCGAGCTGGCTCGTGCGGAGCGAGAGCGCCGGGCCGGCGAGGCGGCTGCTGAGCTGGGAGGCGTCGTTGGTCGCACCGGCCTGCTCGAGCGCGGTCCCGACGGCCGTGCGCACCTCGGCCATCTGGTCGGTGGTCAGTGCGGGGACGGCCTCGCTGGGCGTCGGGTCGGGGTCGGGGGCGGGCAGCGGCGAGGTGCAGCCTGCGAGCAGGAGCGCACCGGCCACGGCACCGACCACTGCGGCCGTGCGGGTCGCGGAGCGGCGAGTCGTTCGCATGCTCATCGGTCTCCTCCGGTCGTGTCGGGGGTCTGGGACGGGTCGTCGTCGGACGTGGGTGGGGCGGCCTGCGTCTGGCCGAATCCCCAGGCCTGGCGCCAGGCGTCCGCCCGGGCGGCCGACCCGCCGTCGGCGCCCGCCTGCGGGTCGGTGGTGGGCGCGGGCACCACGGGCTGGGCCGCGGTCGCGTTCTTCTGCCGGCCGGGCACGACCGGGATCTGACCGGTCATCCACCGGGCGGCGCGTGGACGCTGGGAGCGTGCGGTCTCCTGGGAGGCGAGCTCGGACTCGATGCGTTCCCGCTCGGCCTTCTCCCGCAGCTCACGACGGGTCAGGCCCGCTGTCGCGACCGGCGCCGCGACCTGCTGGTGAGAGGTCGCGTCCGTGCCGGGCGCCGGGTCGGAGGCCGGCGGCGTGCCGGGCGCACCGTTCGTCGCCCCGCGGGAGCCGCCCCCCGTGCGCTTCGTGGTCGGCTTCGAGGAGCCGTCCTTCTTCTTCCTGCCACCGACGAACGAGACGACGCCGATCGCGAGCCCGGCGAGCAGGAGCAGCGTGCCACCGGCGATCCCCGGCCACTGCCACGGTGTCGAGACCTCGCGCGCCCAGGTCAGGGTGACCACGGGCGAGGCGGGGTCCTCGCCCGTCCCGGCGGCGAGCAGGCTCCACCGACCGGGGCGGTCGGACCAGCGCAGGCTGACCTCGCCGGCGCCCGCGGCCTCGGCGAACCACATGTCGGACCCCGCGGGGTCCACGCCGACGACGGGCGTCTCCACGGTGGCTTCTCCCGCGGGGACCTCGCCCTCCGCAGGGGTCTCGCCCTCCGCAGGGGTCTCGCCCTCCGCAGGGGTCTCGCCCTCCGCGGGTGCCGCCGCGACGGACCGCGTCGAGAGCGTCTCCCAGTCGGTGAGGCCCGTGATGACCGAGTGCGCGTCGGCGCCGACCCATCCCTCGACGTCGACCTCTCGCCCGATCACGAGCGTGACGGGCTTGTCGTCGGGGGTCTTGGCCGTGACCGTCACGTCACCGGCGACCATGTCGAGGACGCCGGGCTCGGAGAGGACCAGGGGCGACGAGCCGTCGGCGGAGGTCGAGGCGACCACCGTCTCGCTCTCGCGCCAGATCGTCGCCGAGGCGACCCCCGTGCCGATCCCCACCAGGCCGAGCACGATCAGGCCGGCGGCCAGGATTCGTTGAAGCACCGAGTTTCCCTTCGTCATGGACAATCCACAATAGAGGCGAACACACGTCTGGATCGAAAGTTCGCCGGATGGCGACGATCGCCCCAGACTCTTCACCAAGTCCTCGCGACACCCTGACGGTACCTATTCCGGGTATTCAGGACACAGCCAGGCCACGTATCCTGGTGGACGATCCACAGGTCGGGCTGCCGGTGACGCGCCGGCACCCCTCGCCCGACCCCCATGCTGGTGTGGACCAGCCCAAGGCGGAAGGTCGACCCGTGTCCGACGAACGCACACTGTTCCCCATCACCATGCGCGGCTACGACCGCATCATGGTGGAAGGCCAGCTGGCCAAGCTCGAGAAGGACCTCGAGGAGTCCCGACAGCGCGCGCAGGCGGCAGACGCCAAGGCCGCTCAGCTCACGTCGGACCTCCAGGACGCCCAGCGCCAGCTGCGCGAGTCCGACCGTCCGTCGTACGCGGGCCTCGGCTCGCGCATCGAGCAGCTCCTGCGGTCGGCCGAGGAGCAGTCCGCGGACATCCTGGCCCAGGCCAACGCCCAGGCCGTGGACATCATGTCCCGCGCCAAGGTCGCGGGCGGGCAGATCCGTTCGCGTGCTGAGAACGAGGTCGCCGAGCTGCTGTCGAACGCTCGTCGCGAGGCCGAGGAGATCCGGTCCACCGCCGCCGCGGAGACCGAGAGCACCCTGGTCGGTGCGCAGCGTCGCGCCGAGGAGTTCGTGGGTTCCGCCGAGCGTGAGGCCGCCCGGATCCAGAGCGCGCTGAACACCGAGGAGAGCGAGCGTCGTTCGAGCCTCGAGCGCGAGCTGGGCACCCTGCGCGCCCAGGTCGAGCGCGAGACCACCGAGCTGCGCGTCGCGACCGAGCGCGAGACCGCCGAGCTGCGCGCCCGGGTCTCGGCCGAGACCGCCGCGATGCGCGAGGCCGCCGAGCGCGAGACCACCGAGCTGCGCGAGACGACGCGCCGCGAGGCGGAGCGTCAGGTCGCGGAGGCCAAGCGGGCCGCGTCGGAGGCCGCGAACGCCGTGACGACCGAGATGGAGGAGCTGCGCGAGAAGGCGCGCACAGCCCTCGCCGAGGCCGAGCTGGACATCGCCCGTCGCCGCGAGGAGGCCGAGCTCGAGAGCGCGGCACGCCACCAGGTCGCCAAGGAGGAGACCGACAAGCTCGTCGCGACGGCCGAGGCGCACGCGTCCGACGCCGAGGCCCGGGTCGTCTCGGCGCTCGAGCAGGCCGAGAAGGTCCGCACCGAGTCCGACGAGTACGTCAAGGAGGTCATCGCGACCGCCCGGCACAACGCGGACCGCGTGGTCGCCGAGGCCCGCGAGTTCGCCGAGCAGACGGTCGGGGACGCCAAGGCCGAGGCCGAGCAGCAGCGGGCCGCGGCTCAGCGCCAGCTCGAGGACCTCACGCGCCAGCACGAGTCGATCAACACGTACCTCGACGAGCTGCGTGGGCTCCTGGGCGACAGCGACGCGGTGGCCGCCAAGGCCAAGGGCGCTCCCCCGGCCGCGATCGCGGGCACGCCCGCGCAGCGCGCCCGCGCAGCCAACCTCATGACGGCCGAGTTCCCGCAGGTCGAGGCCGCGGAGTCGGAGGGCGAGGGGCAGGACCGTCCCGCCGAGCAGCCCGAGGCCTCGGCCCGCACCAAGGGCTGAGGACCATGACGACCGACGGCGACGGCACGGGGCGCACGGCTCCCGGGTCGTCGCCGTCGCCGCGTCCGGAGAGGGACGGCGACCGTGGTGGCGCCGCCGGTCCTCGGGCTCCGGCGACCGACGGGCCCGACGACGTCGCCGCCTGGCGCGCCCGGCGCACCGAGGCCGCGGCGCACCAGGCCGCCGAGCTCGAACGACGGCGTGCGCTGGAGTCCGCCGAGGCCGCGGTCCTGCTGCGGGAGTTCGTCGCGGAGGCCCAGCGCCGGGGTATCGCCCCGGTACCGCTCCAGGCACGCTCCTACGCGGGCGACGCGACGTACCGGACCCGCACGCTCGGCTGGTACCTGCGCAAGAACCGGACGCTCGCGGTCGGCACCGACGGATCGTTCTACGTCCTGAGCGTCCCGGGCGGCCTCTCGGCGCGTCTGCGGGGTGCGGTCCTCACAGCGTCGGACCCGCCGCTGGTGCTCGGCAAGGGCGGCCGCGACGGCGAGTCCATCTCCCTCGCCGACGCCCTCGCGCTCGTCCTCGAGCGCGGCTGACGGCGCCGCAGGCTCCCTCCGGCCCGACGGGTCGCGTGCTCGCACGGTCGACCGTGCGAGCTCGCGACCCGTCGGCGGGGCCGCTGCGTCAGCCCTTGGCGGTCGCCCAGAGGTCGCCGAGCGCGTTCGCCACGGCTGCCGGTTCCTCGACCGCGCTCATGTGCCCTGCGGACTGCACCAGCACGAGCGACGTCCCCCGGGCCGCGGCGACCATGTGCTCGGCCGCCTCGACAGGGGTCAGGGTGTCCTCCTCCCCCACGACCACGGTGACCGGACCGGCGAAGTCGGCCAGGACCTGGGTGCGGTCCGGGCGGGCGGCCATGGCACGCTGGGCCCACGCGACGCCGTCGGGCCGCTGGGAACGGATCCACTCCTCGAGGCGGGCCGTGAGCGCAGGGCGCGCGACCTTGCTCGTGGCCCCGAGGAGCGCACCCGGCATGCCCAGCACGGGGTCCACCGTGGCGCTGCTCGTGACGGCCTCCGCGATGCGCAGGCGGTTGGCCCGCGCCTCGTCGGTGTCGGCCGTGGACTTGGTGTCGACGAGGCCGAGCGCGACCGCGAAGCCCGGGTGGCGCTCCGCGACCGCGAGCGCGACGTAGCCGCCCATCGACATGCCCACGACGACCGCACGCTCGACGCCCGCGGCCCGTGCGGCGGCGACCACGCCGTCCGCGGCGGCCTCGATCGAGGCGGGCTCCGCGCCCAGCGGGCTCTGCCCCGCGCCGGGAAGGTCGACCGCGAGGACCGTGACGCCGCTCGGGAGGGCCGCGGCGACGTCGAGCCACATGCGGTGGTCGAACGGGAAGCCGTGCACGAGCAGCACGGGCAGCCCGTGCCCGTGCCGCAGGGTGTGGAGGGCGAGGCTTCGATCGGTCGTGGTCATGGTTCCTGTCCCGTCGTCGATGGCTGGACGTGCGTGCGGCTCGCGTCGTAGGAGGCCTGGTCGGAGGCCTCGGTGTCGGTCCCGGTCTCGGTCTGCGCGTCCCACGTCGTGGGCAGCGGCACGGGGAAGCCGGGCAGGACGTGCGCGACGATCTCGTCGAGCACGCGGCGGACCGACGGCTCCCCGACCCACAGGTGCTTGGCGCCCTCGACCGCGATGACCTCGGCCTGGGGCACGCGCGCGAACCGGCGGCGCGCCTCGTCAGGGCGCAGGTAGTCGTCGAGCTCGGGGACCAGGACCACGAGCGGCTTGCCGAACGCAGCCCAGCGGTCGAGGTCCTCGTCGGTCGCGCGGTGCAGGGGCGGCGACAGCAGGATCGCACCCTCGATGCCCGGGTCCGTGCCGTGCTTGAGCACGAGCTCGGTCCCGAACGACCAGCCCACGAGCCACCGGTTCGGCAGGTCGTGGAACTCGGCGAGCTCGATCGCGGCGGCGACGTCGAAGCGCTCGGCCTCGCCGCCGTCGAACGCCCCCTCGCTCGTGCCGCGCGGCGACGACGTGCCGCGCGTGTTGAAGCGCAGCACCGCGAGGTCCGCGAGCGCCGGCAGGCGCCAGGCGGCCTTGCGGTAGACGTGGGAGTCCATGTAGCCACCGTGCGTGGGCAGCGGATGCAGCGTGATCAGCGTGCCCGACGGCGTCGCGTGCGCGGGGAGCGCGAGCTCGCCCACGAGGGTCAGGCCGTCCGCGGTGTGCAGCTCGACGTCCTCGCGGCGGGCGGGCAGGACCGTGAGCGAGCGGATCGGGGCGCCGTGCTCGGCCGGTCGGCCCTCCGGGGCCGTGGGCGGCTCGGCCTGCGGGGTGGCCGGCTGCTCGGGGGCGGACGGTGCAGGGGGCTCGTCGGGGCGGTCGGTCGCGAGGTCGGGACGGTGCGCGTTCATCACGACCGAGCCTAGCCGCCGGCTCCTCCGGACGACGGCTCGGCGACGGACGGGGCGCCGGACAGGTGGTCCGGCACGAGACAGGTGGCTGCGTCGCGCCGGGAGCACCCGTCTCGCGCGGGAGCACCCGTCTCGCGCGAGCGTCAGCGCCGGCGCTCGCGGGCCGCCCAGCAGCCCGCGTGCCAGTGCCGGCGGTCCTCGAGCGCGGACTCCGCGCCGAACAGCGAGTCCTTGGCCCAGGCGACCACGTGGCTGGTGCCGGGCGGGATCGTCTGGCGGCACCCGGGGCACACGTAGGACTTGTCCCCGGACCGCACGGTCCGCACCGACCACTCGCCGTCGGGACCGGACTCCGAGCGCAGGCCACCGAGGGCGCGCCCCAGGTCGAGGGGGGCGGGCTCTGCTCCCCAGGGTCTGCGGCGGGAGGGGCGTTTCGACGGCATCCGTCCATTGTCCCCCGGCCGGAGGGCGCTCGGGCCGGGTGCGCCCGGGCAGAGGGGCGGGGCCGCACAGCAGCCGTCCGACGCCCGGGCGGCCCCGGTCGGGCCCGGGCGGGCCCGGGCCGACCCTTGGCGGACGACCCGTGGGAGCATCTCCCAGCGGCCTCTCAGAGAGTGCCGTTAGAGTTACCTGGCCTGCAACCCGTGCTCGGTCCGTGTTCGCTCCCGGTCGTGCGCGGAAACCCCCGACCGAAGGATCCTTGTGAAGCTCCGTACCTCTCGCGGCCTGGTCGCGATCGCCCTGGGGACCGCCCTCGTCCTCTCCGGCTGCGCCAGCGGCAACGACGGCGGCGCCAGCCCGTCGCCCTCCGAGTCCACCGGCTCCGGCATCCCGACTCCTTCGGCTGCGGACGTCGCTGCGGTCGAGGCCATCACCGTGACCGGCGACGCCGGGGCCGAGGCCACCCTGGAGTTCGAGCCCGGGCTCGAGGTCTCGGCTCCCACGACGCGGATCGTGAACGAGGGGACGGGTGAGGAGCTCGTCGAGGGCAACCAGGTCACCATGCACTTCGTGTCCTACAACGGCGCCGACGCCGCCAAGGCCGGGGAGTCGACGTGGGCGACCGACTCGCCGCAGTCGTTCACCCTGGGCGACCCGCAGTTCGACCTCCTGAACCCTGAGCTGATCGGCCAGAAGGTCGGCACGCGCATGCTCCTCGCCAACCCGATCGAGGACGCCGACGGCGTCACGACGGTCATCAACCTGGTCGAGGTCGTCTCCACCAAGGAGATCCCGACGCGCGCCGAGGGCGAGGCCGTGACCCCGGCCGACGGGCTGCCCGTCGTCACGCTCGACGACTCGGGCAAGCCGAGCGTCGAGATCCCCGAGGGATACACCGCGCCGACCGAGCTCGTGGTGCAGCCCCTCATCAAGGGGTCCGGTCCCGAGGTGACCGCCGACAGCACGATCACCGCGCACTACGCGGGGTACACGCTCGACGGCGAGCAGTTCGAGGCCTCGTGGGACTCCGGCACGCCCGCGAGCTTCCCGCTGACCGGCGTCATCCAGGGGTGGACGCAGGGCCTGGCGGGCCAGACCGTCGGCAGCCAGGTGCTGCTCGTCATCCCGCCGGCGCTCGCCTACGGCTCGGCAGAGGGCCACGAGCTCCAGGACGAGACCCTGGTCTTCGTCGTGGACATCCTCGACGCCTCCTGACGTCCGTGATCCGCTGACGGCTCCGCGGTCGGGCATCGCGCGAAGGGCCACCTCCCGTTCCGGG
>NZ_JAMXIO010000021.1:0-79646 GCF_059651515.1 Oerskovia sp. 140933 | reverse complement strand
GGCTCAACCACTACAACCTGGAACGACCCCACCTCGGCATCGGCGGCCTACGACCCATCGACCGAATCAACAACGCAACGGGTCAGTACACCTAGGCGGCGACCGACAGCTTGCGGGACGTCACCACCGCGTCGGCGAGCCCGTACTCCACGGCCTGGTGGGCCGTGAAGATGCGGTCACGGTCGGTGTCGGCGCGCAGCCGCTCGACGCTCTGACCCGTGTGCCGGGCCAGGACGAGCTCGGTCTCCGCGCGCAGGCGCAGGATCTCCTGGGCCTGGAGCGTCAGGTCGGAGATGGTGCCCTCCGCGCCGCCCGAGGGCTGGTGCAGCAGGACCCGCGAGTGCTCGAGCACGAACCGCTTGCCGGGTGTCCCTGCGGCGAGCAGGACCGCGGCGGCCGACGCGGCCTGGCCCATGCAGATCGTCGAGACGTCCGAGCGGATGAACTGCAGGGTGTCGTAGACGGCCATGAGCGCGGTGATCGAGCCACCGGGGGAGTTGATGTAGAGGCCGATCTCCTGGTCGGGGGCGTCGGACTCGAGGTGCAGGAGCTGGGCCATGACGACGTTGGCGACGCCGTCGTCGATCTCGGTGCCGAGGAAGATGATGCGCTCCGAGAGGAGGCGGCTGAAGACGTCGAACGCGCGCTCGCCGAGCGGGGTGCGCTCGACGACGGTCGGGATCGTGTAGGTGGACATCAGAGGCCGACCTTCCGGGATCCGGCGGTGGGGCGGACGTCGTCGACCGACGCGACGACGTGGTCGACCATGCCGTAGGCGAGGGCCTGCTCGGCGGTGAACCAGCGGTCGCGGTCGCTGTCGGCCGTGACCGTCTCGGTGGTCTGGCCCGTGTGCTCGGCCGTGAGCCGGTGCATGAGGCCCTTGGTGTACTCGAGGTTCTCGGCCTGGATCGCGACGTCCACGGCCGTCCCCCCGATCCCGGCCGAGGGCTGGTGCATCATGATGCGCGCGTGGGGGAGCGAGTAGCGCTTGCCCGCGGCGCCCGTGCACAGCAGGAACTGTCCCATGCTCGCGGCGAAGCCCATCGCGAGCGTGCTGACGTCGTTGGGCAGGAGCTGGATCGTGTCGTAGATCGCGAGGCCTGCGCTCACCGAACCGCCGGGCGAGTTGATGTAGAGGCCGATGTCTGCACGCGGGTCCTCGGCGGAGAGCAGGAGGAGCTGGGCGCACACGCGGTTCGCGACGGCGTCGTCGACGGCGGTGCCGAGGACCACGATGCGCTGGTGCAGCAGGCGGGACGCGAGCTGGTCGTCGAACGGGGTGGTGGGCGGCGGGGCCGCCTCGGTCCGCAGGAGCGGTGGCTGGTTCGTCATGCCTCGACCCTGCCCCCGGTGCGGTGGTCGGGGCCCGGGTATCCGCCCGGGGCGGATCTGCCGACGGCAGACGGGGTCCGTGTGCCGTCGGGCGGACCGTCAGACGATCGAGCGTCCCTCGTGCAGGCGGGCGGAGCGCTGGGCGCGGTCGTCGGCGGCGTCGTCGAGGTCGGCACCTCGTGCGGCACGTGACGCGTGCGCTGCGGCCCTCCGCTCACCCCAGGTGGTGAGGCGGGCGCCGACGACGACGAGGAGCCGGTCGCTCGGCCGCAGCGCGCGCAGGGACGGTGACCGGAAGTCGGTGCGGGCCGGGGCGTAGGCGCTCATGAGGGGTTCTCCTTGCCGTTGATCAGGGGGAACGCGTTGAAGTGGACCTGGACGGGGCGGGCCCCTGGCAGGTCCTGCTGGCCCTCGAACCGGTCGAGGACGGTGTCGCTGAAGCGCTGCCACTCGGCCTGCACCTCGGTGAGCTGCTCCTTGGTGAGCCACATGTTGACCGTGGCGAGCGTCGTGCCGGCGTCGAGCCAGTCGCGGTCGAGCGAGCGGGCGTTGTCGATGAACTCCATGACCTTGCGCTGCCGGATCGCCTCGAACTCGCGGCTGACCGCGATCGTCGCGGTGAACGTGCCCTCGCCCTCCTCGCTGCCCTCCTCGAGCAGGCCGATGGTGAAACCGCCCGGCGCCCGCTCCCACCAGCGCTCGCGTGCGGTACCGCGGTCGGGGACCTCCTGGATGAACCCGTGCCGCTCGAGCTGGCGCAGGTGGTAGCTCGTGGCCCCGCTGGTCTCGCCGAGCAGCTTGGCGAGACCGCTCGCGGTCAGGGCGCTGTGCTGGGCCAGGAGGTCGAGGATCTGGATCCGCAGGGGGTGGGAGAGGGCCTTGAGGGCCTCGGGTCCGACGGACCGCTGGTGGGGCTCTGCGGGGGGCTCGGGGGCCGCGCTTGGCTGGTCGGTCGTGGACATGCCACCACCGTAACTGTGCAAAGAATCCTTTGCAAGGGTTTCTTTGCAAGAAGTCCTCGGGGAGGGCATCGGGCCTCCCCGGTGCAGGGGAGGGCGTCAGTCCGCCGCGGCGTGACCCCCGCGCTTGTACGCGTCCAGGTCGTCGTTGAGCCGTTCGAGCAGCTCGCCCAGGAGCGCCCGGTCGAGCCGGGACCAGCCGGCCAGGACCTCGGCGTAGAGCTCGCTGCGCATCTCGCGGTGGCGTGCGAGGTCCTCGAGTCCCTGCGGGGTGGCCTCGACCAGGACGGCGCGCCCGTCGGCTGGGTCGCGGGTGCGACGCGCGTGCCCGGCCCTCTCCAGGGCGACGACCTGCCGCGTGACGGTCGAGGCGTCGAGGCCCAGGTGGTCGGCGAGCGTGTTGACGTTCTCGGCGCCGTTGACGAGCAGGTCGTGGAGCAGGAGGTAGGCCGAGCGGTCGAGCGTGCCGCTCGGCGGGCCGCCCGCTCGGACGGCCTTCGCCCGGCCGGCGGCCGTGGTGCGCTCGGCCCGGCGCAGGAGCTGGGCGAGCTCGAGCTCGATGGTCGACAGGACCTCTCGCGAGGCGAGGTCGGGCTCGTCGTCGGGCCTCTCGACCGCGCCGTCCTCAGAACTGTTACCCCGAGCAACGCGACCGCCCTCACGGCCTTCTTCGCCATCGCGGGCATCGCCGTGGTCGACCCGATCCTGCCGATCATCGGCCAGGAGATCGGCGCGAGCACCTGGCAGATCGAGCTGCTCTTCACGGCCTACATCGCGGTCATGGCGATCGGCATGATCCCGGCCGTCCTCGCGACGGGGAGGTTCGGGTACAAGAAGGTCCTCGGCGCGGGCGTGAGCCTGGTCGCCGTCGCGGCGATCCTGGCGGCCCTCTCGCAGAACATCGGGCAGCTCGCCGCGCTGCGCGGGCTGTGGGGGCTGGGCAACGCGATGTTCTTCGCGACCGCGATGGTGCTGCTCGTCTCGCTCGCCAACGACCGCGAGTGGGTCGTGGGCCTGTTCGAGACGTGCGTGGGCCTGGGCTTCGCGGTCGGACCGCTCATCGGTGGGCTCCTGGGACAGTTCAGCTGGCGCATCCCGTTCCTCGCGTGCGGCCTGTTCATGATCGTCGCGCTCGCGCTGTCGATCACGCGACTCCAGGACCCGGCCGAGAAGCCCACCCCGCTCCACGTGGGGCAGGTCTTCGCGCTCTTCCGCAAGCCGGGCTTCCGGGCGCTGTGCATCGTCACCGCGGCCTACAACTTCGTCTTCTTCGTCATCCTGGGCTACACGCCCGTGTTCCTGGGGCTCGACGTCATCCCGCTCGGCCTCGTCTTCACGGCGTGGGGCATCGGGCTCGCGGTCGGCATCCTCGTCGTGGGGCACCGGCTCGCGCACGCGGTCGGCGCGGTCCAGACCATGGGGCTCGCGGTCGTCGGCGTGCTCCTGGCCACGGTCGCCCTCGCGCTCGACCTCGGCACGGCCGGGTCGGTCGTCGTCCTCGTGGTCGCCGGGGTGTTCATGGGGATCGCGAACGCGAACCTGACCGACCTCTCGCTCGCGCTCGGCAGCCCCGACCGTCGCGTGACGACCGGGGCGTTCAACCTGGTCCGGTGGGGCTTCGCCGCGCCGGCTCCCGTGATCGCGGGTCTGCTCCACCCGGTCGGGCCGTCGGTCCCGTACTGGGTCGGCGCGGGCGTGCTGCTCGTCGGGGTCGTCGCGTTCCTCGCGACGGCGCACAGGATGGCGGGCGAGCTGGGGGAGTCGGTCCTGTGGTCGCGCTGGAACCGTCGGGCCCGGGCCGTCGAGGGGACGCCCGAGGAGGCGCTGGGCGAGATCTGAGCGGGAGGCGGGAGGCGTCGTCGGGCACGGGCGTGCGCGCAGGTCCCGCCGCCCGCCGTCTGCCTATCTCTCGCCCGGGGCCCGGTCCGGTTCCGCGCTCGGCTCGGCGGTCGTGCCGTCGACCTCGTCGCCGCACTCGCGCACGACGCGCACCAGGCCGGCGAGCCCGAGCCGCAGCCCCTCGAGCTCGTCGAGGGTCAGGTGCTCCAGGGTCTCGGGGCCGGCCGGCCCGTCGCTCGCGACGATGCTGCGCACGGCCTTCGCCCCGCGGTCGGTCGCGGCCACGAGCCGGACCCGGCCGTCCTCGGGGTCGGAGCGCCGCGAGGCCATCCCCGCGGCCTCGAGCCGGTCGACGATCCCGGAGATGGTGGCGGGGCTGACGCCGAGGACCTCGCCCAGGTGTGCGGTGCTCCGCTCGCCGTCGATCAGCAGGATCCCCAGGGCGCGCATCTGCTGTGCGGTCAGCCGGGTCCGCATGAGAGGTTCGAGGCGCCGTGCGAGCACGAGCTCCTGGAGGGTGCGCTGCGCGTCGATCAGCTCGCGGTGGAGCCGGGCGCGATCGCCAGGGGGGTCCGAGGTCACGGCGAGACTCTATCCGAGCGCCGGCGGCCGGTCTGCGGGATGCGGGAACTCTCGCCGATTCCTTAGCGTTAGGCTAACGACTCTGCGACGACGACGTCGTGACCACCCACCCTGGAGGCCCCGTGTTCCGTCTCGCCCGAACGTCGTTGGCGAACCGCGCCGTCGTCGCGCTCGCCACGATCGCGATAGCCGTGTTCGGCATCGTCAGCATGGGATCGCTCAAGCAGGAGCTCATCCCGAGCCTGCAGATCCCCACCGCGGCCGTCGTCGCCGTCTACCCCGGTTCCGCTCCGGCGATCGTCGAGCAGCAGGTCACCGAACCCCTCGAGACCGCCGCGCGCGGCGTCGACGGCGTCGAGGACGTCACGTCGAGCTCCTCGACCGGCATGTCCGTGACGACCGTGCAGTTCACGTACGGCACCGACATGGACCTCGCCGCCCAGCAGCTCCAGACCGCGGTCACGCGCGTGAGCAGCCAGCTCCCGGCCGACGTCGACCCCACCGTCGTGACGGGCTCGGTCGACGACCTCCCCGTGGTCCAGCTCGCGGTCTCGGGCGGCGACGACGAGGCGGCGCTGGCCGACACCGTGAACAACGTCGTCGTACCGGCCCTCGAGGACGTCACCGACGTCCGCAGCGTCGCGGTCAGCGGCGTCGCCGACCAGCAGGTCACGATCGACCTCGACGTCGCAGCGCTCGCCGCCGCAGGCCTCAGCCCTGCGCAGGTCACGACGATCCTCCAGGACAACGGCGTCGTCGTGCCGGCCGGCACGGTCGCCGCGGGCGACCGCACGCTCTCCGTCCAGATCGGCTCGGCGATCACGAGCACCGACGACCTCGCCGCGCTCCCGCTGGTCGCCTCGCCCGCGGCAGCAGGCCCGACGGCGGCGCCCGCCCAGGCAGCGCCCGTGACCCTCGGGGACGTCGCGACGGTCACGCTGGCCCCGCAGCCCGCGACCTCGTACTCGCGTCTCGACGGGGAGCCCGCGCTCGCCGTCGCGATCACCAAGACCCCGGCAGGCAACACGGTCGAGGTCTCGCACGCCGTCCAGGCCGCGATCGACGACATGAGCGGCGCGCTCGAGGCGGACGGGGCACGCGTCGAGGTCGTGTTCGACCAGGCGCCGTTCATCGAGGAGTCCATCGAGGGCCTCGCGACCGAGGGCCTGCTCGGCCTGGTGTTCGCGGTGGTCGTGATCCTGCTGTTCCTCACGTCGCTGCGCTCGACGCTCGTCTCGGCCGTCTCGATCCCGCTGTCCCTGTTCGTCACGTTCGTCGTCATGAACGCGACCGGGTACACCCTGAACATCCTGACCCTCGGGGCCATGACGGTCGCGATCGGGCGCGTGGTCGACGACTCGATCGTCGTGATCGAGAACATCAAGAGGCACCTGTCCTACGGCGAGGAGAAGACCGCCGCGATCCTCCGGGCGGTCAAGGAGGTCGGGGGCGCCATCACGGCCTCGACCGTGTGCACCGTGGCGGTGTTCCTGCCCATCGCGCTCGTGGGCGGCATGGTCGGCGAGCTGTTCCGTCCGTTCGCCATGACGGTCGCGATCGCCATGGCGGCCTCGCTGTTCGTTGCCCTGACGATCGTGCCCGTGCTCGCCTACTGGTTCATCAAGGCGCCCGTCGTCCCGGCCGACCCCGAGCAGGCCAAGGTCCTCGCTGACAAGGCCCGCGAGGTCGCCGAGGCGAAGGAGCGTCGCGGCCTGTGGCAGCGGGGGTACCTGCCGACGCTGCGCGCCGCGCTGCGCCACCCCGCGATCACGCTGAGCATCGCGGTCGCGGTGCTCGCGGGCACGGTCGCGCTCGTTCCTCGCCTGGAGACCAACTTCCTGGGCGACTCCGGCCAGGACACCCTCACGGTCACCGAGTCGTTCGCGCCCGGCACGTCGCTCGCGACGCAGGACGCCGCGGCGCGCGAGGTCGAGGAGGCCCTCCTGGGTCTCGACGTGGTCGACACGGTCCAGACGACCGTCGGTTCGGCCGGCGGCCCCGAGGCCGCGTTCTTCGGCGGCGGCGGCTCCCCGCAGGCCACCTTCTCCCTCACCCTCGACGCGGACGCCGACGGCGTCGAGGCGCAGCAGGAGGTCCGCGACGCGGTCGCCGAGCTGGGCGGCGAGGACTCCGAGGGCATCACGGTCGCGGGCGCCGACGCGGCGTTCGGCAGCTCGACCGTCGACCTCGTGGTCCGCGCCCCCGACACCGAGACGCTCGCCGCCGCGGCCGACCAGGTCCAGCAGCTCGCCGAGGACACCGAGGGGGCGTCCGAGGTCACCAACAACCTCGCGAGCGCCCAGTCCACGATCCAGGTGACGGTCGACCGGGACGCGGCAGCCGCCGTCGGGCTCACGGAGACCCAGGTCGCCGGGACCGTCGCGAGCCTCATGTCGCCCTCGCCCGTGGGGACCGTGAACCTCGGTGACGGGCCCGTGCAGGTGCGCGTCGCCGTCGGGCAGGCTCCTGCCACGGTCGACGAGCTCGAGGCGCTCGTGGTGCCCACGGCCGCAGGCGTCGTCCCGCTCACGCAGGTCGCGAGCATCGACGAGGTCGAGGTCCCCACGTCGATCTCGCGCGTCGACGGCGAGCGCAGCGCGACCGTCGCGGTCACGCCCGCGGGCCAGGACCTCGGCACGCTCACGACGGCGCTCACGGCCGCGATCGACGACCTCGAGCTGCCGGGCGGCGCGACCGTCGAGCTCGGGGGCGTCGCGACCCAGCAGGCCGACGCGTTCGCCGACCTGGGCCTCGCGCTCCTGGTCGCGATCGCGATCGTCTACCTCGTCATGGTCGCGACGTTCCGCAGCCTGCTGCAGCCGTTCATCCTGCTCGTGTCCATCCCGTTCGCCGCGACGGGCGCGCTGCTCCTGCTGCTCGCGACCGGCACGCCCCTCGGGGTGCCCGCCCTGATCGGCATGCTCATGCTGGTGGGGATCGTGGTCTCGAACGCGATCGTGCTGATCGACCTCATCAACCAGTACCGCGAGCAGGGTCGCGGTCTGGACGAGGCCGTCATGGAGGGCTCGCGCAAGCGCCTGCGCCCCATCGTCATGACGGCTGCGGCGACGATCTTCGCGCTCACGCCCATGGCGATCGGGATCACCGGCGGCGGCTCGTTCATCTCGCAGCCGCTCGCGCTCGTCGTGATCGGGGGCCTCCTGTCCTCGACGCTGCTCACGCTCGTCGTGGTGCCCGTGCTGTACACGATCGCCGAGCGTGCGGGCGAGAAGCGTGCGGCCAGGCGCGAGGCGAAGCGAGAGGCCGAGGCCGCCGAGCTCCTGGGTCGCCACGTCGAGGAGGAGTCCACGGTCTGACGCCCGCCGCGTCCAGCGGGCCCGCACGCGGGCCCAGCACGCCGAGGCCCGCCCGTCCTTCCCGGACGGGCGGGCCTCGCGCGGTCCTCAGCCCGCGTCGGTCCCGAGCGTGGGCGCGAGCGCCTCGTCGAGCCAGTCGAAGACGCGCTGCTCGGTCAAGGCACGGGCGAGGGGCTGGCAGTGCAGGCTCGCGCCCTCGGCGGCGGTGAACCGCACGAGCGTCGCGACGTCGGGCGCGAGCCGGACGAGCTCCTCGGACTGGCCGGGCCAGAACTGCTCGCCCTCGGGGTCCGTCACGAGCAGCGGCGTGGTGATGCGGGCGGCCACGTCCCGCAGGTCGAACTTCTGGACCGTGCGGAGCGTCGCGGCGTAGCCCTCGACGCCGTACGGCCGGGAGCGGAACCGCCACGTGGCCGCCGTGGCCTTCGACAGGCGCAGGCCCAGGTCCATGTCCCGGTCGAACGCGTGGTCCTTGCCCTCGTCGAGGAGCTTGAGGAGAGCTGTGGGCATCGTCGTCGTCCAGGAGGCGGCGACCTCGACCACGCCCGGGTCGACGACGGCCGCGGCGGGACGGTGCTCGAACGCGAGCGCCCGGGGCACCCAGTACCCGGCCTGGCTCGAGCCGTAGACGGCGACGCGCTGCGCGTCCACGTCCGGCCGCCCCACGAGCGCGTCGAGCACGGGCGTCAGGACGGCCTCGAAGTCGTACCGGAAGGGCACGCCGTGCTCGAACAGCATCGACTGCTGCCCCGGGCCGTCGAACACGAACGCGTGGTACCCCCGGCGCAGCGCTCCCGCCGCGCACGCGTTCCACATCGAGGTCAGCGAGCCGTCGGACCCGTTGACCGCGACCAGGAGAGGGCGCGCGGGCCCGCGACCGGTGTCTCCGGCCCCCGCGTCGTCGGGCCGTCGTGGGGCGTGGAAGAAGTAGCCCGGCAGGGTCGTGCCCTCGTACGGGACGTCGACGCGCTCGACGTCGAGCCCGCTCGTCCGGACCCACCGGTCCCACGCTGCGCGGTGCTTGCGGAAGGTGGGCAGGAGCAGGTCGTCGTCGTCGAGGGCCGCGACCGCGTCGACCGCGGCCGCGTAGTACGCCGAGGCCCGCAGGGACGCGGCCGCCGCGCTCGTCTCGTGCCCCGCGCTCGCGGAGTCGGCCGCGATCCGGGCCAGGCGGTCGCCGAGCCCGTGCCACGCGTCGAACCACCCCTGGTGGTCCTTGTCGCGGACGGGAGCGACGGCCGCGAGGACCTCGCCCACGTCCGCCGTCCCGTTCGTGGCGCCGCCCAGGATGGTGCGGATCTCGAAGTCGCGGTCGTGGCTGCCGGAGAACCCGGCCGTGAACGGGTCGTGGTGGGCTGGCATGGCGGTCCCCTCCTGCAGCGTGCATGACGGAGCCGACGGGCGTCGGGTCCTCCCCGACGATCTCCCGGGACACGGTTGTCCACCAGTCGGGGCCCGACGGCGACGCTCAGCCCGGGCGCGCGACGCCCGTCTCGTAGGCCAGCACCACGGCCTGCACCCGGTCGCGCAGACCGAGCTTGCCGAGCACGCGACCGACGTGCGTCTTGACGGTGGCCTCGGACACCACGAACCGGGAGGCGATCTCCGCGTTCGACAGTCCTTCGCCGAGCGCGGCGAAGACCTCGAGCTCGCGCGCCGTGAGCTCGCGCAGCCGCGGGTCGTCGACGCCGCGTCCCGGTGCGCCGGCCCCCTGCTCCTGGGAGCCCTCCGGGAGGTAGCCCGCGAACATCTCGAGCATGCGGCGCGTGACCCTCGGGGAGACCGCGGCGTCGCCGCTCGCGACGTTGCGGATCGCGCCCACGAGCTCGGCCGGCCGGGCGTCCTTGAGCAGGAACCCGCTCGCGCCTACGCGCAGCGCCGCGAACGCGTACTCGTCGAGGTCGAACGTCGTGAGGATGATGACCCGGCTCGCGGGCAGCGCGGACACGATCCGCTCGGTCGCGTCGATCCCGTTGACGCCCGGCATGCGCACGTCCATGAGGATCACGTCGGGGCGCAGAGCCGTGGCCTGCGCGTACGCGGTCTCGCCGTCGCTCGCCTCGCCCACGACCTCGATGTCGTCCTCGGCCGCGAGGATCATGCGGAAGCCCATGCGCAGCAAGGACTGGTCGTCGACGAGGAGCACCCGGATCGGGTGTGTCGCGTCATGGGGGACGCCCCCGGCGGGACCGGTCGCACCGCCCGCCGGGTCGCCGGAGAAGGGGAGGCTCACAGCGTGACCCCGGCTCCGCCGTCGGGCCGGTGCTGCGTGGCGCCGTCGAGACGCAGCCTCGCGACGACCTCCCAGCCCGAGCTCGTCGGACCGGCCGTGACCGTGCCCCCGTAGACGGCCGCACGTTCGCGCATCCCGATGATCCCTCTTCCTGTGCCGATGGGCTGGTCGCCCGTGATGCCCGCAGGCAGCGGTCGGGCGTCCGCGCCGTCGCGGGCCGTGCCGCCCGGTGCGCGCCCGGCCTTGTTCGTGACCGTGATCTCGAGCCAGTCTCCACCGTCGGGCGAGCCTGCGTCACGCCGGGCGATCTCGACCACGACCACGGGGGTCAGCGGCGCGTACCGCAGGACGTTCGTCAACGACTCCTGCACGATCCGGTGCGCGGCCTGGCGCAGACCGGGGTCAGGGTCCGGCTGGACCCCTATGCGCACGAGGCGCACGGGCAGGCCGGCGTGCCGGAACCGCTCGGCGATGTCCTCCATGCTCGGCACGTCCGCGGTCGGGGTCAGCGGGGCGACCGTGCCGTCGGGGTCGCGCAGCACGCCCAGGACGCGACGCATGTCGGCCAGGGCCGCGCGACCCGTCTCGCTCAGCTCGTCGAGCGCCTGCCCCGCGAGCGCGGGGTCCTTCACGCCCAGGGCCTTGGCGCCGTCCGCGAGGGCGACCATCACGGTCAGGCTGTGCGCGACGACGTCGTGCATCTCGCGCGAGATCCGCGCGCGCTCGGACGCGGCCGCGATCTGCGCCTGCTGGTCCCGGTCGCGGGCGATCGCGTTGGCGCGACCGACGAGGTCCGCGACGTGCAGGCGCCGCCCGCGCACGCTCGACCCGATCGCGATGCCCAGCAGCGCGAACGTGACCGTGATCGCGACGGCGGCGACCCGTGCCCCCGTGACCTCGCCGCTCTCCACCTCGGCGCGGACGACGACCCCTGACTGGCTCACCTCGAAGTCGTACCAGATCATCTCGGCCGCGCAGACGGTCAGGACGAGGGCGCCCAGCACGGTCCACGCGACCGCGGGGCGGTAGGTCGTCGCGACCGCGTAGATCGCGAACGCCAGGGCCAGCTCGAAGCCCGCGGAGTCACCGCTCAGGGCGATCGTGACGATCGCGAGCGCCCCGACGGCCACAGCGGTCCAGATCGGGTGGCGGCGGCGGAACAGCAGGGCCGCGCCGCCGGCCAGCGTCGCCAGCGCGACGCCGTAGCGCGGCTGCCCGGCCGGCAGCAGCGTCGTCAGCAGGCCGGGGACCGTGAACCAGGCCGCGACGAACCAGTCCATGACGACCGGGTGACGCACGAAGTACCGGCGCACCGGCCCCAGCCGGCGCGCGTCGAGCTCGGTGAACACCGCGGCGCTGCCCGGCCGGGTCTTGAGCGGTATCCGCGTGGCGGTCCCACCCTCGACCTTCGCGGTCCCCTCGGTGTCGCCGCGGACCTCGAGCGGGGGAAGCGCAGCGCCCGACGCCGGGCCACGGGTCTCGTGGTCCGGCGCCGGGCTGTGCGCGGTGCGGGGAATGGTCAGGCGTCCCGACGCTTGAGGGTGATGGCGGCGGCCACCAGGACCGCGACCGTCCAGGCGGCGAGCACGCCGTAGCCGACCCAGGGAGCGAGAGCGTCGGACGCGGCGGCGGTCCCCGTCATGGGGTCGACCGGGCCTCCGGTCGACAGCAGCCGTTCGCCGGCGACCCCCGGGAGGTACTTGTAGATGTTCTCCACGACCGCGTTGCCCGTGGCCATCGCGACGATGGCCAGGATCTGCGGGATCACCATGAGGACGCCCACGACCGTGAAGATCGCACCCGCGGTGCTCCGGAGCAGCGCCCCGACGCCGAGCGCGAGAGCGGAGATCGTCGCGACGTAGAGCGCGGCACCGACCAGGATGCGCACGGTCTCGTCCGACCCGAGGTCGAGCGACATGCCCTGGTTGGACAGCATCGGGGCCGTGACCAGCGCCGACAGCCCGACGCCGAGCAGCGTGACGACGAAGCTCGTCACGAACAGCACGCCCAGCTTGGCGACGAACGCGGGGAGCCGGGTGGGGACGGCCGAGAACGTCGAGCGGATCATGCCCGTCGAGTACTCGCCCGTGATCGCCAGCACGCCGAGCACGGCGATCGCGAGCTGACCGACCGAGTAGCCGATCGTCACGATCGTCGCGGACGGGAACACGTCCGCCATCGAGGTGCCCTCGGGCGCACCGGAGTCCGCGCCGGGGATGTTCATGATCGCGGCGAACATCAGCGCGATGGCGACCATGACCACGACCGTGATGGCGAGCGTCCACACGGTCGAGCGCAGGGTCCAGAGCTTGATCCACTCGGACTTGACGACCCCGCCGAAGGTGAGACGGGAGGACGACGCGCGCTGCGCCGTCGGGCGTGCTGCGGAGACGGTGGCGGCGGTCATCGCTGGGCTCCTTCGGAGATCGGGGCGGTCGGCGCGTCGACGCCGTGGCCCACGTGCTGGGAGGCGGACTCGGTCTGGTACTCGACCGAGTCGGCGGTGAGGAGCATGTACGCCTCCTCCAGGGTCGAGGTCACGGGCGTGAGCTCGTGCAGGACGATGCCCGACGCCGCGGCGAGCTCTCCGATCGCGACCGCGTCGGTCCCGGAGATCTGGAGCAGGCTCGGCTCGTCGGACGTGACCGTCGCACCGTCACGGCTGACCAGCTCGGCGAGCTGCGTGGCCTGCGGTGTGCGGACACGGACCGTGTGCTGGGCTCCACCGTCCACGATGTCCTTGACGGGCGCGTTCGCGATGATGCGGCCCTTGCCGATCACGATGATGTGGTCCGCGGTCAGCGCGACCTCGCTCATGAGGTGGCTGGACAGGAAGACCGTCCGGCCCTCCGACGCGAGGTAGCGGGCCAGGTTGCGGACCCACAGGACCCCTTCCGGGTCGAGGCCGTTGACCGGCTCGTCGAGGATGAGCGTCTTGGGGTCGCCCAGCAGCGCGGACGCGATCCCCAGCCGCTGGCCCATGCCGAGCGAGAAGCCGCCCACGCGCTTCTTCGCGACCGACTGCAGGCCGGTCATCTCGATGACCTCCTGCACGCGGGTCTTCGGGATGTTGTGCGTGGCCGCCATCGCGAGCAGGTGGTTGTACGCGCTGCGGCCCGTGTGCACGGCCTTCGCGTCGAGGAGGGCCCCGACCTCGGTCAGGGGCGAACGGTGCGCGGCGTACGGCTGACCGTTGACGGTCACCGACCCGGCCGTGGGACGGTCGAGCCCCATGATCATGCGCATCGTGGTCGACTTGCCGGCACCGTTCGGGCCCAGGAAGCCCGTCACCTGGCCGGGCTGGACGGTGAAGGAGATCCCGTCGACAGCGGTCTTGGGCCCGTACCGCTTGGTCAGGCCTCGTGCTTCGATCATGCTCGCCCCTCGGGTGGGTTGCGGGTGGTGGCTCGTACGTCCCCCAGCCTAGGGAACCGGACCACCCTCGCGATGCCCCCTCATGGCCGATCTTCGGCGCGGCGACGCGTACGCCGCAAGGATGACGCCCGTCGGCCGGTCGAGCGATCTTGGCCCGGGAGAGGTGGAAAAGTCGGATGAATACGCCGGGAACACCGGCGCGAACCCGCTCGTTGCATAAGATGGAAACACGGCCAGCGACACCCGCCTCGCCAGAGGGCACTGGACGCCGCGACCAGGAGGAAGCATGAGCAACCCCGTCTTCAACAACAGCGCCATCTTCGGCGAGCCCAAGCGTGCGCGTACGGGCCAGGGGGCTGCGGGCACCGTCCAGCAGAGCCCCGCGTACGGCACGCCGCCCCAGCAGGCGCAGTACGGCAGCTACGGCAGCTACGGCGCGCAGACCGCTGACGCCGCGACGCTCGACGCCATGTACAACGCGCCGACCGCGACCACGGCGGACACCAAGCGACTGACGTACGACGACGTCATCATCAAGACCGGCGGGCTGCTCGCCCTGCTCGTCGTCGTCGCGGCCGCCAGCTGGCAGGTCGTCGACACCATGCCGTTCATCTGGATCGGCGGCGCGATCGTCGGCCTGGTCCTCGGTCTGGTCAACGCCTTCAAGCGGAACCCGAGCCCCGCGCTCATCGTGGCGTACACGATCGCGCAGGGCGCGTTCCTGGGCGGCATCAGCGCCTACTACGACTCGATGGTCATCAACGGCGTCCAGCTCAACGGCGTCGTCCTGCAGGCCGTGCTCGCGACCGTCGTGACGTTCGCCGCCGCGCTGTTCCTCTTCAAGTCCGGCAAGGTGCGCGTCACGCCCAAGTTCACGCGCTGGCTCCTCATCGCGATGGTCGGCTACCTGGCCTTCTCGCTCATCAACATGGTCCTCGTCATGACGGGCGTGCTGGGCGGCGCGGGCGCCCGTGGCGGCACCATCGGCATCATCGTCGGCCTGGTCGCGGTCGGTCTCGCGGCCGCCTCGCTCATCGTCGACTTCGACTCGATCAAGCGCGGCGTCGAGGCGGGCGTGCCCGCCAAGTTCGCCTGGTCGGCAGCGTTCGGCCTCATGGTCACGCTCATCTGGCTCTACCTCGAGTTCCTGCGCCTGTTCGCGCTCCTGCAGAGCAGCGACTGACGTTGTCCGACGCCCGGAAGAAGTCCCCGGCACCCGCTTCGGAACCCGTTCCGACGCGGGTGCCGGTCTTTGCCGCCGGCCTCGCGCTGGCCGCCTTCACCCTGCTCGCCCTCCAGGTCCCCTACGGGTTCCTCGTCGGACGGAGCGTCACGAACGCCGTCGCGTGGGTCACGGCCTCCGCGGTCATGATCCTGCTCGTGACGCTGACCGCCGGCTCGGTGCTCGCCTGGCTCGGGCACCGCATCTCCCGCGAGTGGGACGACCGCAGGGCCACGATCCTGTTCTTCGGGCTCGGCCTCGTGGGCGTCGGCCTCTGGAGCTTCATGGTCCTGGGCGCGCTCCTGAGCGCCGCGACCGGGGACCCGGGCACCGCGACGAGCGGCGTCGCCCTGGCCTCGGTGCTCTATCTCGCCGTCGCGGGAGGGGCGAGCGCCGCCGTCGGGCGGTACTTCGCCCGCGAGGCCGCGGACCGTCCGCTGCTCGTCGTCGTCCTCGGCGTCAGCGTGGCGCTGTGCGCCGTGCTCGGCGGAATGGCCCTCGGCAGCGCATGATCGGTGCATGAAGTTCGCACACCACATCTCTGACCTCGTCGGCGGGACACCCCTGGTCCGGCTCGGATCGGTGACCGACGGCCTCTCTGCGACGATCCTCGCCAAGGTCGAGTACCTCAACCCGGGCGGCTCCGTGAAGGACCGCATCGCGCTCAAGATGATCGAGGCCGCCGAGGCCTCCGGTGAGCTCGCCCCCGGTGGCACGATCGTCGAGCCCACCTCGGGGAACACCGGGGTCGGGCTCGCGCTCGTCGCGCAGCGCAAGGGGTACGACTGCGTGTTCGTCTGCCCCGACAAGGTGAGCCAGGACAAGCGCGACGTCCTGACCGCCTACGGGGCGCGCGTCGTCGTGACCCCCACGGCCGTGGCCCCCGACCACCCCGACTCCTACTACTCGGTCTCGGACAGGCTCGTCGCCGAGATCCCGGGCGCCTGGAAGCCCAACCAGTACGCCAACCCCAACGGCCCCGCGTCGCACTACGAGAGCACGGGCCCGGAGATCTGGGCCGACACCGACGGTCGCGTCACGCACGTCGTGGCCGGGGTCGGGACGGGCGGGACCATCACGGGGACCGGCCGGTTCCTCAAGGACGCCTCCGCGTCACGAGGGGCCGACGCCGGTGGCCGGGTGCACGTGGTGGGCGCCGACCCCGCCGGGTCCGTCTACTCGGGCGGCGACGGGCGCCCCTACCTGGTCGAGGGCGTGGGCGAGGACTTCTGGCCCGCCGCGTACGACCCGACCGTGCCCGACGAGATCATCGCCGTGAGCGACGCCGACTCGTTCGAGATGACGCGCCGCCTCGCCCGCGAGGAAGGGCTGCTCGTGGGCGGCTCGTGCGGCATGGCCGTCGTCGCGGCGCTGCGCCTGGCCCGCCGCCTCGAGGACGAGGACCCGGCCGCGGCGGCGAGGGCCGTGATCGTCGTGATCCTGCCCGACGGCGGCCGCGGCTACCTCTCGAAGATCTTCAACGACTCCTGGATGCGGTCCTACGGGTTCCTCGACGCCGAGGAGGGCGTGACCGCGGGCGACATGCTCCGCTCCAAGAGCGGGCAGATCCCGAGCCTGGTCCACACCCACCCGGGCGAGACCGTGCGCGACGCGATCGAGATCCTGCGCGAGTACGGCGTCTCGCAGATGCCCGTCGTGGGGGCCGAGCCGCCCGTCAAGATCGGCGAGGTCGCAGGGGCCGTGAGCGAGCGGGCCCTGCTCGACGCGGTCTTCTCCGGCCAGGCGTCACTCGCCGACCGGGTGGACAAGCACATGGAGCCGCGCTTCCCGCTCATCGGGGCGGGCGAGGGCGTCGCGGCCATCCGGGCCGCGCTGCACGACGCCGACGCGCTGCTCGTGATCGACGACGGCGACCCGGTCGGGGTGCTCACGCGCCACGACCTGCTGGGGTTCCTCGCGCACTGAGGGCGGCGCGCGCCCCCGGGGGTGGCCTCCTGGTCACCCCCGGCGGGCGGGACCGTCCGCGCCCGGGTGCATCGCCCACGCCGCGAGCAAGCAGCCCGCGGCCAGCAGCACCCCGTGCGCCACGCGACCCGCCGGGGCGAGGAAGAACTGCGGCAGGTAGAGCGCCAGCCCCGCCGCGAGCGGGAGCCCGACCCACCGCGGCGCGAGCCCGCCGCGCCACGCCGCCACGGCCGCCAGCACCCCGCTCGCGGCCACCGCGAGCAGCCCGAGCCCGAACAGCGTCATCGCGACGGGCTGCGACCGGATCGCGTCGACCGTCGGCAGGAGGTCGAGGACGCCCGCCGTGAGCGCGTCGCGCGCGACTGCGTGGATCCCGAAGACCTCCGCCCCGAAGTACGGCAGGACGAGCCCGGCGCCGAGCCAGGCCGTGACGACCGCGCCCGACGCCGGAGCCCGGCCCCGCGTCCCGGCAAGCCGTGCCCGCAGCCCCAGGAAGGCGGCGGGGAGCAGCACGAACCCTGCTGCGCCGCACAGGTGCGCGGCGATCCAGGGTCCCGAGGCGAAGGCCGCCGCGAGCTCGGGGGACGCGACGTCCTCCGGGACCCACGGACGCAGGAGCGGGAACGCGAGGAAGAGGGCACCCGCGAGCGCGAGCAGGAGCGCTCCGGTGCGGGGCCGGACGAGGTCCGGGTCGGTTCCCCGGTCAGGGCGGGGCCGGTCGGACGGTGCGGTCATGGCGACTCTCCTTCGACGGGTGCGGACTGCGCGGGCCAGGACGGGCGACGACCGGGGGTCACGCTGGTTCCGGCAGGTCGGCGAGGTCCGCGATCCCGGCCACGAGCAGCCGGACGAGGACCTCGAAGCTGTGGTCGACGTCGTCGGGCAGGCCGAACCCGCCCATGAGCTCGAGCGAGACGAACCCGTGGATCGCGGACCGGACGGCGCGGATCGCGTCGACCGCCCGCTCCTCCGGCAGGTCGAAGCCGCGCAGGACCGCGACGATCACGGCGATCGTCCGGGCGCCCGCGAGCGAGAGCGGGTCGTCGTCGGCGGCCCCGAGGTCGGGCGAGAGCTGGACCGCGGCGTACCGGCCCGGGTGCTCGCGCGCGAAGTCGCGCACGGCCCACGCGAGCGCCGACAGCGCGTCGGGTCCCGAGCGCCCGATCGTCGCGGCCGCGGTCGCGCGCGTCAGGTCGTCGATCGCGACGAGCGCCACGGCCCGGCGCAGGTCCGCGAGCGAGCCCACGTGCTTGTACAGGCTCGGGGTTGCGACCCCGGCGGCGGCGGCGACCTTCGCGAGGGTGAGGTCCGTGAAGCCGTGCGTGCCGCCGTCGTCCACCACGCGCAGCGCGAGAGCCGTGACCGCGTCGCGGCTGAGCCCGGCCCTAGCCACGGGCGCCCCAACCCTGGTCGCCCGTGCGCAGGCCGGCGAGGAACGCGAGGGTCGCGGGGAGCACGACGTCGGGCGCCTGGTGCTGCGGGTAGTGCCCCACGTCCGGGACGAGGTGGCCCTGTGCGCCGATCGCCCCCTGGATCCACCCGAGCTCGGCCCGCTGGTCCGCGAAGTCGGGGTCGAGCGCCCCCATGAAGGCGATCGCGGGCGCGGCCACCTCGGTCAGGCGCGCCTCGACGGGCGCGTGCGTGAGGGCGAGGGTCAGGTCGCGGAAGCTGCGCAGCCTGCCCGGCTCACGCATCGAGGCGCGGATCGCGGCGACGTGCTCGGCGTGCCACGGCGCCCTGCGGCCCTTGGTGAGGGTCGAGTAGAAGCCCGCCCAGGCGGCCGCACCCCAGGGGCGCGCGAGGGTGACGCGGTAGAGCAGCCGGTTCGCCGATGCCCGGGCGGCGCTCGCGGACGGGTCCCGCAGGAACGGGCCGAGCAGGACCAGCCCGGCGACGGCGTCGGGCTGCTCGGCGGCCGCCCAGGTGGCGGAGCCGGCTCCCATCGAGCTCCCGACGAGCACGGCAGGCCCGCCCAGGTGCTCGACGAGTGCTAGGAGATCCTGGCCGGTCGCGACGTCGCCGTGCGTGCGGAAGGTCGTGCTGCTGTCCCCGTGCCCGCGCAGGTCCATGACGGCCACGCGGTAGCCCGCGGCGGCGAGCGGGGGGACCAGGTCCCGGTAGGTCGAGCGGAGGTCGCCCATGCCGGGGACGGCGACCACGAGGGGGCCCGACCCGGTCACGGTGTACGCGACGGCACCCTCCGGGCGAGGGAGGTGCTCCACGATCTGGTGAGTGCTCATAGCGTCTAGGCTAATCCCATTAGCCAACGGGGCGCAAGAGGTGCCGAGCGACGTCCCGCGAACCGGTCATCCCCGGTGGGCCGCCTCGAAGTGCCCCGCCCCGTCCTGGCGCTCCTCGGCCCGCACCACGTGCACCACGGCGTTGATGAGAGCCAGGTGCGTGAACGCCTGCGGGAAGTTCCCCAGGTGTCGCCCCGAGTGCGGGTCGATCTCCTCGGCGTACAGGTTGAGCTCGCTCGCGAACGACAGCAGCCGCTCGCACAGCGCCCGCGCCCGGTCGAGCTCGCCGACCTCGACGAGCGCCGAGACGAGCCAGAACGAGCAGATCGTGAACGTGCCCTCGGCCCCCGACAGCCCGTCGTCGGTCTCGTCGGTCCGGTAGCGCAGCACGAGCCCGTTGACCGTGAGGTCGTTCGCGATCGCGTCGACCGTCGCCACGACGCGTGGGTCGTCGGGCGGCAGGAACCGCAGGAGCGGGACGAGCAGGAGCGACGCGTCGAGCGCGTCCGAGCCGTAGCGCTGCACGAACACCCCCCGCGCGTCGACGCCGTGCTCCAGGACGTCGGCCCGGATCTCGTCCGCGACCTTCTGCCACTGGTCGGCGTAGTCCTGCTCGTCGTAGAGGCGGGCCAGGCGGGCCCCGCGGTCGAGCGCGACCCAGCACATGACCTTGGACGACGTGAAGTGCTGCGGTTCGCCGCGGACCTCCCACAGGCCGCGGTCGGGCTCGTGCCAGTGCCGCGCGGCCTCCTCGACCTGCGCCTTGAGGACCGGCCACAGGGACTCGGGGAGCTGCTCGCGCGACCGGGCGTGCAGGTACACCGAGTCGAGGACCGCGCCCCACATGTCGTGCTGCTCCTGGTCGAAGGCCGCGTTGCCGACCCGCACGGGCCGGGCGCCCTCGAAGCCCGAGAGGTGGTCGAGCGTGCTCTCCTCGAGCCGGTCCTCGCCGCCCACGCCGTACATGATCTGCAGCTCGCGCCCGTCGCGGCACACGTCGTGCACGAACGCGAAGAAGTCGTCGGCCTCCCGGTCGAGGCCCAGGGTGTACAGGCCCCACAGGGCGAAGGTCGAGTCGCGCACCCACGCGTACCGGTAGTCCCAGTTGCGCTCGCCGTGCGGCGTCTCGGGCAGCGACGTCGTCGCCGCGGCGAGGAGCGCACCCGTCGGCGCGTACGTCAGCCCCTTGAGCGTGAGCGCGCTGCGCTGCAGGTACGAGCGCCACGGGTGGTCGGGGAAGACGCCCTGCGTGATCCAGTCGCGCCAGTACTGCTCGGTGCGGCCCATCGCGTCGGCGGCGTCGGGCCACGTGTCGGGCGCGGGCCGGTCCGACCACGACAGCGCGACGTACGCCTTGTCGCCCGCGGACATGCGCGTGCGCCCCTGCGCGCGCCGGTCCTCGACGCCCAGCCGCAGGCTGCTGCTGAGGCGCAGGTCGGGCGTCGTGGCGTGCACGACGCGCGTCACGAGGCTCTGGTACGTCGCCCCGTCGTACTCCCACCGCGCGGCCTCGCGCCCGTAGTCGGGCAGCGGCTCGCACACCACCTCGACGTCGACCGTCCCGTTGACGCACAGGATGGTGCGCAGCAGCATGTGCTCGGCGTCGAAGTCGGTGGGCGTGCGCCGGTGCGTCTGCGAGCGCTCGTCGACGTTGTGCCACGGGCCCATGAGCATCGCGTCACGCACCACGAGCCAGCCCGTCGCCGTCTGCCACGTCGTCTCCAGCACGAGCGTCCCCGGGATGTACCGCCGCGCCACGGGGACGCGCGCCCCGTACGGTCCCACGCGGAACGAGCCCGCGCCCCGGTCGAGGACCGCCGCGAAGATGCTCGGCGAGTCCGGTCGGGGCACGCACATCCACTCGATCGCGCCGCTGGGCGCGACGAGCGCGTTGCACTCGCAGTCCGACAGAAACGCGTACTCCGCGATCCCGGGGAAGGGCGAGCGCCGCCCCACGGGCACCTGGGCGCCGCCCGCGTGCGTCACGGGCGCGTCGAGCTCGGACGTGTCGACGGGGCGCGCGGTGTCGGCGCCGGTGTCGTCGGTGCCCACCGACGCGTCACGAGCCTCCATGCCTCCAGCGTGCGCCCGCGCGCGGCGGTTGTCAGGCGCAAGAGGTGCCCGACGGCGCAGCGCACCCGGGAGCGCACGGTGCGCTCCGTCGTCGGGCAGCGCGGGGCCGGGCCGGGAGGTGCGCCGGACGCTTAGGCTGTTCCCGACCCCCGCACCACCACCCGAGAGGTAGCACCATGAGCACGCAGCTCCCCACCGCGTCCGGCTCGTTCGGCGACAAGCCCGTCCTGACGTTCCCCGAGGGCGGCGCACCCGCCGGCCTCCAGGTCCAGGTCCTCGAGGAGGGCAGCGGCCCCGTCGTGACGGCCGGGCGCACGATCGTCGTCAACTACCTGGGGCAGGTCTGGGACGGCGACATCTTCGACACGTCGTACGACCGTGGCCAGACCATCAGCTTCCCCATCGGGACCGGCGCCGTGATCGGCGGCTGGGACAAGGGCCTCGTGGGGCAGAACGTCGGCTCGCGCGTCCTGCTCTCGATCCCGCCGGAGCACGGCTACGGCATGCGCGGCGTCCCGCAGGCGGGCATCGGCGGCACGGACACGCTGGTCTTCGTGGTGGACGTCGTCGGGGTCGAGTGACCTCGCGCCTCCGCGCCCGACGGGCCGGGACCTCCCTCAGCGGGCGACGCTGCGCGTCACCGTGAACCGGGGGTTCCGGCCCGCCTGCGTCGTGGGCCCGACCGCGCGCTCGAGCGCGGGCCGGTAGCGCAGGTGCGAGTTGTACACCGTCCACAGCTCACCACCCGGTCGCAGCACGCGCCCCGCGGTGGCGAACATGCGGTGCGCGGCGTCCGTGCTCAGGGCCGCGCCCTGGTGGAACGGCGGGTTGCACAGCACGACGTCGGCGCTGCGGTCCGCGAGCGAGGACCCGACGTCGTCGCGCACCACCCGGACCCGGTCGCCCACGCCGTCGGCCGCGGCCGTCGCACGGGCCGAGCGCACGGCCGCCTCCGACTGGTCCGTCGCGACGACGCTCGCCCCCGGCCGCGCCCGGGCGAACGACACGGCGAGGATGCCCGTTCCGCAGCCCAGGTCCACGGCGTCGCGCGCGCCCGGTGAGACCTCGTCGAGGAAGCCCAGCAGGAACCGGGTCCCGAGGTCGAGGCTCGCCCCCGCGAACGCCGCCCCGTACGCGACGACGTCCAGGCCCAGCTCGGCGACGTGCTCCGTCACGGGGTAGGTGAGACCCGTCCCCGGGCGGGGCCCGCTCGCCACCAGCACGCGGGACTTCTGGCGGGCCAGGTTCGCCCGGACCTCGGTGAAGGACTCGGCCAGGACCTCGTTCATGGCCGTCGTCATGTGCTTGACCCGGCCACCCGCGAACACCACCACGTCGGGGGCGGCGAACCGCGCGACGTGCTCCGCGACGTCGCGCAGCGCCGCGAGCGAGCGGGGGAGCTGGAGCACGACGACCCGGGCGCCCCGCAGCAGGTCCTCGCCCAGCGGGTGGTGGGAGAACGCCGCCTCGGGCCCGGGGAGGTCGCGTCGCGCGGCAGCGCGGGCGTTGCGGTCCAGGGCGGTCTCGCTCGTCAGCGCGTCCTGGTGCACCCGGATCCCCGTGAGGCCGTGCGCCACCGCCGCCCCGAGCGTGAGCGCCCCGAACCGGTCGTCGACCACGACCACCTCGCCGGGGCGGGTCGCGGCCAGGGCGCTCGCGGCCTCGTCGAGCAGCAGGCGGTCGGTCGCGTCCACCGCGACGAGGGTCGGGTCCGCCGACCCGCCGTGCGGGCGAGCCGGGCCGTCGTCGGGCGTGAAGCGCTCGAGCCCCGCGAGGAGCCGGTCGAGGGCGGCCTGGTCCCGCGCGGGCACGGGCTGCGCGGGCTGCTCGACGTGCGCGGGCGGGGTGGGGCGGTCGGGCACGGGGGGACGCTCGTCGGAAGTGGGGGAGGGCACAGGACAAGTCTGCCCTGCCTCGTCCTGCCCGGCGTCAGCGCAGGTGGGCGGCGGCGGCCTCCCGGACGGCCGCAGCGACCCGGTCGAGCGTGGGGGAGTGCAGCCGCCACTGCTGCCAGTACTGCGGCACGGTCAGGCTCGCGCGGTCGTCGAACCCCACGAGGCGCCCCGCGGCCTCGGCCTCGTGGCTCTGGAGGTCCGGCAGCATGCCCCATCCCATCCCGAGCTCGACCGCACGCAGGAACTCGTGCGAGGCGGGGACGTGGTGCCGGGGGCCGCCGGCGCGCTGCCCCAGGTACCGGTCCTGGAGGTCGTCCTTGCGGTCGAACACGACCACGGGCGCGACCGAGAGGGCCGCGGTCGTCGGGCCGTCGGGGAACCACCGCTCGGCGAACGCGGGACTCGCCAGGGGGCGGTAGCGCATGCGCCCGAGCGGCGTCGATCGGCACCCCGGCACGGCGGCCCGGACCGACGTGACCGCCGCGACGGCCGTCCCGTCGCGCAGCAGGTCGATCGAGTGGTCCTGGTCCTCGCGCACGATCTCCAGCCGCGCCCACGACGACGCGTCGGCCAGCACGGGCAGGGCCCACGTCGTCAGGGCGTCGCCCGTGATGACGAGCGTGAGCTCGGGGACGTCCCCGTCGCCCAGGTCGAGCTCGGCGAGGACCTCGGCGTGCTGGAGGGCGAGCCGGCGCGCGTGGCGCACGAGCACCTCGCCGGGGGCGGTGAGCGTCGCGGGACGGCCCCGGCGCACGAGCACCTGGCCCACGGACGCCTCGAGCGCGCGCATGCGCTGGCTGACCGCCGAGGGGGTCACACCGAGCTCCTGGGCCGCGGCCTCGAACGTGCCCGTCGTCGCGATCGCGTCGAGCGTGCGGAGCTGGTCGGGCTGGAGATCCACCATGAGCAGATCTTAAGGTTCTGCAGAAAAATTCGCTGGACTGTCCGTCGGTGCGCGCCTAGCGTCGAGCACGTGACCTCCTTCGCGCCCCTTCTCGCCGGCCTCGGCACCGGGCTGTCCCTCATCGTGGCGATCGGCTCCCAGAACGCGTTCGTGCTCCGGCAGGGGCTTCGTCGCGAGCACGTCGTGCCCGTGGTCCTGGTGTGCGCGCTCTCCGACCTGGTGCTCATCGCGGCCGGGGTCGCCGGCCTGGGCGTGCTCGTCTCGAACGCGCCCGTGCTGCTCGCGGTCGTGCGCTGGGGAGGCGCCGCGTTCCTCCTGGTCCTGGCCGTGCAGGCAGCCCGGCGCGCGCTGCGTCCCGCGGCCCTCGAGGCGGCCGAGGGAGGCCTGCGGACGGCGGTGGGTGCCGCCGTCGGGACGGCGCTCGCCCTGACCTGGCTCAACCCGCACGTCTACCTCGACACGGTCCTGCTGCTCGGCTCGGTCGCAGCCGGGTACGGGGATGGCGGGCGCTGGGCCTTCGGGGTCGGGGCCGGGATCGCGAGCATCGTGTGGTTCACCGCGCTCGGCCTGGGGGCGCGCGTCCTCGCCCCGGTCTTCGCGCGACCGGCCGCCTGGCGCGTGCTCGACGGCGGGATCGCGCTCGTCATGGCGGTGCTCGCGGTCGTGCTCGTCGTGCGGTAGCCGGGCCGGGCAGGGAGTCGGGGCCTCCTGGCACGACAGCGGCCCTCTCCGGTGTCGTGCTCGGCGGGCGGGGCCTCGGGGACCATCGATGGGCACGGCCTCCGCCGGGCCTCGTCGTCTGGCACGCTGGGCGCGTGGACGAACAGAGCACCGAGACACCGGCCCGTGTGCAGATCACCTACTGCACGCAGTGCAGCTGGATGCTGCGTGCCGCGTGGCTCGCGCAGGAGCTGCTGACGACGTTCGGGACCCGGCTCACCGAGGTCGCGCTGGTACCCGGCACGGGCGGGATCTTCCAGATCCACGTGGGGGACGAGCTCGTGTGGGACCGCAAGGAGAGGAAGGGCTTTCCCGAGGTCCCGGTGCTCAAGCGGATCGTGCGCGACCGTGTGGCCCCGGGCCTCGCGCTCGGTCACACGGACCGTGCGGGCGGCACGCCCTAGCCTCGGCGCCGCACGTCGACTCCGCGTGCGCGTTCCTCCTGCTCCGGGCGGGTGGCGTCACCGGACGACCCGTCCGGGCCGCTGCCGGGCAGCCCGACGGTTCGCGGCACCCCGTGGGGTGCCACGAGTCGTCACTCGCTGCGGGGGGCCTTCTGCTCGGCCTCGCGGTTGGCGCGGGCGACCTTCTTGGCCTTCTTGAGGTCGCGCGCCTTGACGCGCTCCTCCTCGGCCCGGACCTCGGCCTGGATCTCGCGCTCGCGCACGAGCCACGCCGGCGGGTCCTCGCGGAGCTCGTTGATCTGCTCGGTGGTCAGCGCCTCCTCGACGCCGCCGCGGGCCAGGCCTGCGATCGAGACGTTGAGGCGACCCGCGACGACGGGTCGCGGGTGGGGTCCGTTGCGGCGGAGGTCGACGAGCCACTCGGGCGGGTTGGTCTCGAGCTCCTCGAGCTGGCCGCGCGTGATGGTCCCCTCCTGGAACTCCGGGGGAGTGGCGGGAAGGTACACCCCGAGCTTCTTCGCCGCGGTCGCGGGCTTCATGGTCTGGGAGGAGTGCGGGGTGCTCATGGTCCCAGGGTATCGGTCCCGGCCCCGTTCCCTCGTCCCGGGGCGGCTAGGGTTGTGGGGTGGAAGAGACTGCGCGCAGCGCCGAGCACGACGCCGACCTACCGGCCGAGGACGTCACCGACGCGCAGACCCCCGGGTTCCGCCTCGCGTACGTCCCCGGCGTGACGCCCTCGAAGTGGGTGCGGACGTGGATCGACCGGGTCCCGGACGTGCGCCTGGAGGCGCTCGCCGCCCCGGCATCGCAGGTCGAGGCCCTGCTGCTCGACGGCGGGGCGGACGTCGCGATCCTGCGTCGTCCCGTGCGCAGCGAGGGCCTGAGCCACATCGCGATGTACACCGAGGTGCCCGTGGTCGTGGTCCCGCGCGACCACGTTTTCGCAGCCCTCGAGAGTGACGAAGCGCTCACCGTGGCGGACCTCGCGGACGAGGTCGCGCTGCACCCGCTCGACGACGTGCTGGGCTGGGCGGACCCCGCAGAGGGATCTGCCGCCGACGACGAGGCCCGTCCTGCCCTGCCCGGCCGGCCCGCCCTGGAGCGCCCGGCGACGACCGCGGACGCGATCGAGCTCGTCGCCGCCGGGATCGGTCTGCTGGTCGTGCCGCAGTCCCTCGCGCGCCTGCACCACCGCAAGGACCTCACGTACCGGACGCTCGAGGGCGGGCCGGAGGCGCCCGTCGCGCTCGGGTGGGTGACCGAGGAGAAGTCGAACCTGGTCGAGGAGTTCATCGGGATCGTCCGCGGCCGCACGGCCAACAGCTCGCGCGGGGTCGCGGGCCCCACCCCGCCCACGCCCGAGGCGGACAAGAAGCGCGACGGCCGGACGCCGTCGGGCGCCAAGGGTGCGGGGGCGAAGTCCGGGCAGGCCACCAAGGGGACCCGGACCGCGAGCGCGGCGCGCAGCGGCGCCAAGCAGGCGCCGAAGGGCGGCAAGAAGTCGGGCAAGTCCGTCGCGAAGCGGCTCGGCAAGTCGCAGTCGATGAAGGGTCGCAAGAAGGGCCGCTGAGTTCCTTCACTCTTGACTTATATAAGCCGTGGATGAATGATCGATTGATGGAAGCGTTCGACGTCCTCGGCGACCCCGTCCGGCGACGGATCCTCGAGCTGCTGTCCGGCGGCGAGACGTCCGCCGGTGACCTCGCGGCCGTGATCCGCGACGAGTTCGGGATCAGCCAGCCCGCGGTCTCCCAGCACCTCAGGGTGCTGCGCGAGAACGGGTTCGCGACCGCCCAGGCGGCCGGCACCCGCAGGCTCTACGCCCTGGACCCCTCCGCGCTCGACGACGTCGACGACTGGCTCGACGGGCTCCGACGGTCCTGGGACCAGCGTCTCGACGCGCTCGGGACCGAGCTCGCACGCGGGCGCCGCGCCCGCCGTCGGGCCGCCTCGCACGAGCCGGACGCTCCCCGCACCGCCCCGGCCGCGGACCCGCGACCGGACCCCGCGAAGGAGGCCACGAGATGACGTTCGACCTGAGCACCGAGATCGACAAGGCCCGTCGGGTCACCGGCGACCGCGACGACGCCCGCGTCGTGCTGCTGAGCCGCACCTACGACGCCCCCGTCGAAGACGTCTGGGACGCGTGCACCGACGCCGACCGCATCGCGCGCTGGTTCCTGCCCGTGACCGGAGACCTGCGCCTGGGCGGGCGCTACCAGCTCCAGGGGAACGCGGGCGGCGAGGTGCGCGAGTGCGAGCCGCCGCGCCGGTTCCTCGTGACCTGGGGCATGAGCGAGGAGGACCGGAGCACGGTCGAGCTCCGCCTCGCGCCCGCCGACGGCGGGGCCACCGAGCTGACGCTCGAGCACGTCGCGGTCGTGCCGCCCGAGTTCTGGGACAGGTTCGGCCCCGGGGCCGTGGGGGTCGGGTGGGACCTCACGCTCGTCGGGCTCGCCGCGCACCTCGCGGGCGTCGACCTGGGCGACCCTGCCGAGCTCGAGACGAGCCCCCGGATGCGCGCGCTCCAGACCGCCAGCGCCCAGCTCTGGCGTGCCGCCCACGAGTCCTCGGGCGCGGACCCCGCCGCGGCCGAGGCCGCGGCCGCCGCGACCACGGCCTTCTACGTGCCGCCGCTCGACGGGGGAGCGACCCCCGCAGGGTGACCCGAGGTGCTCGCGACAGCGGGCGGGTGCCGGGCGAGCCCGCGGAGGGCGGCTCAGCGCCCGCCCGTGACGAACACGTCGAACAGCTCCGGGTGGTGGGCGTGCACCAGGACCGCGAACACGATCGCGTCGAACAGCAGGTGCACGCACACCACGTACGTGAGCGACTTGGTGCGCGCGAAGATCCAGCCCTGGACCAGCGCGAACGGGATGGTCAGGAGCGGGCCCCAGCTCCGGTAGCCCAGCTCCCACAGGAACGACACGAACACGGCCGCCTGCAGGAGGTTCGCGGGCCACAGCGCGAAGTGACGGCGCAGCAGCGCGAACACGACGCACACGAAGAACAGCTCGTCCCAGATCCCCACGGCGTTGACGCCCACGAAGAGCCGCGCGATCTCCTGCGGCGTCTCGATCGCGGGCCAGTTCCGGTACGACCCGGACCCGATGAAGTACGCGGGCAGGATCAGGTAGCCCGCCACCAGGACGACGAGCAGGTACACGATCTGGGTACGGTTCCACCGCCTGCCCGTGCGGACGGGGAAGCGGATCGCGTCGTCGCGGTACACGTAGCGGGAGACGGCCCACGGCACCAGGACCGCGAGCGACAGCACGACGGCGAAGCGCGCGATCCCCGCGTCGCTCAGGTCCGCAGCGAGCGGGATGGTGCTGATGATGCCCATGCCGACCGCGATCAGCAGCAGGTCGCGGCCGAGCCGACGGTCGATCACGAGACCCAGGGCGACGCCCGCGACGAGGGGCACGTACCCGAGCGGCCGGACGTGCACCGCGAACAGCAGGACGGCCGACCCGCACACGAGCGCCGCGGCGAGGAGGCGGGCTGCGACGAGCAGGGCGGTGTCGGCGGGCGCGGCGGTGCGCGTGTCGGTCACGCGCCCCACGATGCCACGGCGCGCTCGTGGAGGCGGAGTGTGGACCGCGCGGGGGATGCCGGGAGGTCGCCGGATCCGACCGCGGTCGGATGTCCGGGCGGCGCAGACGTCCGTACCATTCCGGGGTGAAGTCCCCCAGATCGTCCCTGCTCCTGGCCCTGCTCTGGCTGCTCGCGGCCGCCGTCGTCGTACCGTCCCTGCTGCTCCTGCGCGGGCCGAGCACCGAGCTCTACCTCGCCGTGACCGCCCGGACGGCGGACCTGCCCGGGGTCGAGCTCGTCGCCGAGGTCGGCGTGATCGCCCTGGCCCTGCTCTGGCTCCTCGCTGCCTGGCAGGCGCGCGGCGCGGGGACCGGCGCGGTCGCGACCGCCCTGGCCGGCGGCGTCGCGGCCGTGGTCGCGTACGCGACGTCGGAGGTCGCCAAGACGATCGTCCAGCAGCCCCGCGGTTGCTGGGACCTCATCGAGATCGCGCACTGCCCCGAGGCGGGCGACTGGTCGTTCCCGAGCAACCACACGACCATCGCGTTCGCGCTCGCGACCTCGGTCGTCCTCACGGCGCTCGCCACGGGCCGCCCGCGCGACTCGCTCGGCACGACGACGGCGCTCCGGTTCCGTCGAGCCCGTCGCCTCCCGCCCTACCGGGTCCTGGTCGCCGCGCCCGTCGTCCTCGCGGTCGTCACCGGGGCGGCGCGCCTGGTGCAGGGGGTCCACTTCCCGCACGACGTCCTCGCGGGCGCGACGGTCGGGGTGTGCGTCGTCGTGGCCCTCGTCCTGGCGCTGCGGGGGCCGGCGGCCGCGGGGCTCGCGGTGCTGTGCCGCAACGAGGCCGTGGGTCGGCTGCTGCTCGCGCAGGGGGCACGGGGTGACGCGGAGGTACCCGTCCGGCGCTGACGCCGGGGGCCGGTCCAGGGGTGTCCCGGGCGCTGCCGCGGGTCCCCTCGATACCTGTTTGTTCGAGTTGCTGACAATTGTGACCGTCGCTACCTTGTGACCGCGGCGCCAGCCGTTCACAAGAATTGTTCAGCGAAGAGCAAATGGGGGCTCGAATGTTTGGCAAGAGAACTGTCTCCGGCATGCGCCGAGGAGCCGCGATCGTGGCGGCCGGGCTCGTGAGCGCGGTCGTCGCGACGGCCGCCGCCGCACCGGGGGCCGCGACGACCGCTCCGACCGCTGCGCCGCTCACGGCCGTGACCGCCACCGCGGCGCCCGCGAACCCGTGCGCCGCGCCGTGGAGCGAGAGCACGGCGTACCAGGGCGGGGCCACGGTCTCGCACCACGGCCGCAACTTCACCGCGAAGTGGTGGACGCAGCGCGAGAACCCGGGCGCCGCGACGGCGTGGGCCGACAAGGGGGCCTGTCAGGGCGGCGAGTCCGACTTCGTGATCAGCGAGGCCGAGTTCGACGCGATCTTCCCGAAGCGCAACGCGTTCTACACGTACCAGGGGCTCGTCGACGCCCTGGCCGCGTACCCGAGGTTCGCCAACACGGGGACCGAGACGACGCGGACCCAGGAGGCGGCGGCGTTCCTGACGCACGCCGACTTCGAGTCGGTCGGGCTGCGGTACGTCAAGGAGATCAACGAGGCGAACTACTGGATCAAGTGCGACTACTCGCAGCCGTTCGGCTGCCCGGCGGGCCAGACCGCCTACTACGGCCGCGGCCCGATCATGTTCAGCTGGAACTTCAACTACAAGGCGGCCGGTGACGCGCTCGGCATCGACCTGCTGAACAACCCGTGGCTCGTCGAGCAGGACCCGTCGATCGCCTGGCAGACGGCGCTCTGGTACTGGAACACCCAGAACGGTCCCGGGGTCATGACGTCGCACGAGGCGATGGTCGGCGGGGCCGGGTTCGGCCAGACGATCAACTCGCTCAACGGCGCGCTCGAGTGCAACGGCGGCAACCCGGCGTCGGTCCAGAGCCGCGTCGACCGCTACCAGAAGATCACGGCGATCCTGGGCGTCGTGCCGGGGTCGGGGCTGACCTGCTGACCTGCTGAGCGACTGAGCGGGGTGCCGAACCCGAGGTTCGTCAGGCTGGCGTGGGGACGTGCCAGACGAACCTCGGGTTCGGCATCAGCGGGGGGACGACCAGGGCGTCACGCCGCGTCGGGGAACGGGATCCCCGTCGTCGCGTGGCAGCGGTACCCGTTGGGGTTCTTGTCCAGGTACTGCTGGTGGTAGTCCTCGGCGTAGTAGAACGTGCGGCCCTCGGCGGGCGCGACCTCGGTCGTGATGGGGTCGAGCCCACGCGCGGTCAGCACCTTCTGGTACCGGGCCTCGGTCTCACGGACCGCGGCCTCCTGCTCGGGCGTCGTCCAGTAGACCGCCGAACGGTACTGGGTGCCGACGTCGTTGCCCTGCCGGTAGCCCTGCGTGGGGTCGTGACGCTCCCAGAAGATCTTGAGCAGCTCCTCCTCGGTCACGACCGTCGGGTCGTACGCGACGAGCGCGGTCTCGGTGTGGCCCGTGCGCGCGGTGCAGACCTCCTCGTACGTGGGGTTGGGCGTGGTGCCGCCCATGTAGCCGACGGCCGTCGAGACCACTCCCGGCACCTGCCAGAAGATCTCCTCCGCGCCCCAGAAACAGCCCATCGCGAGGTACAGCACGCGCGTGCCCTCGGGCCACGGTCCCGTGATCGAGGTCCCGAGGACCGTGTGCGGGCGTGCCACGGGCAGCACGGGCTCGTCCCGTCCGGCGAGAGCCTTCTCGGGTGCGACCATCTGGGTCTTCATCGAGGACCCGAACAACGACTCGAACATCTTTACCTCCACCTGTAGCCGACACCTGGGCAACACCCTGCCGCCGGTGCCTGTTCCCCGCGCCCGGCCCGCGCCCGGCCCGCGCCCGGCCCGCGCCCGGCCCGCGCCCGACCGGACCCGACCCGCACCCGTCCCCACCTCCGCCCACGGTCCGTGCACAACCCACACGTCCGCTCTCCGAGAACCGTCGTGTTCCGCAGGAAGCTGCGGCCCCCGGCCACGTAGGCTCACAGGATGAGCAGCGCGAGCACTCCCCACCCCGACTGGTCGACCTCCGGCTTCTCGACCCGCGCCATCCACGCGGGGCAGGACCCGGACGCAGCGACGGGGGCCGTGGTGCCCCCGATCTACCAGGTCTCCACCTACAAGCAGGACGGCGTCGGCGGTCTGCGCGGCGGGTACGAGTACTCCCGGTCCGCGAACCCGACCCGCACGGCGCTCGAGGAGGCGCTCGGCGCCGTCGAGACCCCGGCGGGGGCCGCGCAGGCGCGCGGCTTCGCCTTCGCCTCGGGCCTCGCGGCGGAGGACACGCTCCTGCGTGCGACGCTCCGCCCGGGAGACCACGTCCTGGTGCCCGACGACGCCTACGGCGGCACGTACCGCCTCGTCGCCCGGGTCTTCGGTCCGTGGGGGATCGAGCACACGGCCGTGGACCTCACCGACCTCGACGCCGTGCGGGCCGCGGTCCAGCCGGGCCGCACCAAGGTCCTGTGGGTCGAGACGCCCACCAACCCGCTGCTCGGCATCAGCGACATCGCGGCCCTGGCGCAGATCGCGCACGAGCACGGCGCGACCCTCGTGGTCGACAACACGTTCGCGACGCCCTACCTGCAGCAGCCCCTCGGGCTGGACGCGGACGTCGTCGTGCACTCGACGACCAAGTACATCGGCGGGCACAGCGACGTCGTCGGGGGAGCGCTCGTCGTGGCCGACGGCGCCGAGCTCCCGGGCGACCTCCTCTCGCCCGCGGGCACGCGGGGCCTGGCCGACGCCGTCGGGTTCCACCAGAACTCGTCGGGCGCGGTCGCCGGGCCGTTCGACGCGTGGCTCACGCTGCGCGGCCTCAAGACCCTCGCCGTACGCATGGACCGTCACTCGGCCAACGCGGCCGCGGTCGCCGAGTTCCTCGAGGCGCACCCCGCGGTGACCCAGGTCGTCTACCCGGGCCTCGCGTCGCACCCGGGTCACGAGCTCGCGACGCGGCAGATGCGCGGGTTCGGCGGCATGGTGTCCTTCCGGGCGGGGAGCGAGGAGAAGGCGCTCGCGGTCTGCGCCCGCACGCAGGTGTTCACGCTCGCCGAGTCGCTGGGCGGCGTCGAGTCGTTGATCGAGCACCCGGGGCGCATGACGCACGCGTCGGTCGCGGGCTCGGCGCTCGAGGTCCCGGACGACCTCGTGAGGTTGTCGGTCGGTATCGAGGACGCGGCGGACCTGATCGCGGACCTCACGCGGGCGCTCGCGTGAGCGCGGCACCGCGCAAGGGGCGCGACGCCGAGGCCACCGCCCAGGGCCCGACGACGGCGCCCGCCACCGCGGGACCGTCCCTCTCGCCGGGGCCGGGGCAGCCGGCGGTCAGCACGAGCATGCGGGACGGCAGGCCGCACGGTGCCGACGCGGTCCCGCCGTCGATCCAGACCGCGGCCGCGTGGTCGTGGCGGCTGCTCCTGATCGGTGCGCTCGTCACGGCGGCCTTCTACGTCACGACGCTCTTCAAGGTGATCGTGGTCCCGGTCGCGATCGCGCTGCTCCTCACGGTCCTGCTGACTCCGGTGCGCCGCGTCCTGCAGAAGCACTTGCGCTTCTCGCGCGGGCTGGCCTCGATCACCGCCCTGCTGGGCATGCTCGCGGTGGTGGGTGGGCTCGTGACGGTCGCGGGCAGCACGATCGTGAGCGGGATCTCGGAGCTCCGGGAGAAGGCGATCGACGGGTTCAACGAGTTCATGGACTGGCTGGAGGCCGGGCCGTTCGGGATCGGCACGGACCAGATCAACGGGTACCTCAAGGAGCTCGAGGGGGTCATCAGCTCGAGCCAGGACACCATCGTGTCCGGGGCGCTGGGAGCCGCCACGACGGTCGGGCACGTCGCCGCGGGCGCCGTGATCGCGCTGTTCTGCACGTTCTTCTTCCTGCTGGACGGGCGGACGATCTGGTCGTGGTGCGTCGGTCTGTTCCCTGCGCGCTCCCGCTTCACCATCCACCAGGCCGGGCGTCGGGGCATCGTCACGCTGTCGGCCTACACCCGCACCCAGATCCTCGTGGCGCTGGTCGACGCGGTCGGCATCGGCATCGGTGCGGCGTTCTTCGTGCCGTCGCTCGCGCTCCCGCTGGGCATCCTCGTGTTCGTGGGCTCGTTCATCCCGATCATCGGTGCCGTCGTCACGGGCGCGGTCGCGGTGCTCGTGGTCCTGGTCGCGAACGGGTGGGTCGCGGCGCTCATCATGCTGGGCATCGTGCTCGCGGTCCAGCAGATCGAGAGCCACGCCCTCCAGCCGTTCCTCATGGGGCACGCGGTCTCGCTGCACCCGGTCGCGGTGCTCCTCGTGGTCGCGGGCGGTGGGTTCGCGGCCGGCATCGTCGGTGCGCTGTTCGCGGTGCCGCTCGCCGCGACGATCAACACCGTGATCCTGTACTTCAACGGGCACGACAAGTTCCCCGACCTCGGGACCGACGACACCCTCGTGATCCGCGGCAGACCTGCGCTCCCGGTCATGGTGCGGCGTGCCGAGGAGGACTTCGGTACCGACGAGGTCGCCCCCGAGGCCCCGCGCGGTCGCAGGCCTGCGCGCCGCGGGCGAGCGACGCCGTCGGGCCCTTCGACGGGTGCTCCGACGAGCGACGGCGGCGACGCGTGACCCGTGCTCAGCCCGGTGTGACGCTCGACAGCATCCGCGACGCCGCCCGCATGCTCGACGGCGTCGCGTACCGCACCCCCGTCCAGACGAGCCGCGCGATCAGCCAGGTCGCCGGTGTGCCCGTGGTCCTCAAGTGCGAGAACCTCCAGCGCGCCGGATCCTTCAAGATCCGCGGCGCGTACATCCGCATGGCCCGGCTCACGCCCGACGAGAAGGCGCGCGGCGTCGTCGCGGCGAGCGCCGGGAACCACGCCCAGGGTGTCGCGTTCGCGGCCGGGCTGCTCGGCATCCAGGCCGTGGTCTACATGCCGGTCGACGCCGCGCTGCCCAAGGTCGCCGCGACGCGCGAGTACGGGGCCGAGGTGCGCTTGGTCGGCGTCGACGTCGACGAGACGCTCGCCGCCGCGAAGGCCGAGGCCGAGCGCACGGGGGCGGTCTTCATCCACCCGTTCGACCACCCGGACGTCGTCGCGGGCCAGGGCACGCTCGCGCTCGAGATCCTCGAGCAGGTGCCCGACGTCCGCACCGTCGTCATGCCGCTCGGCGGCGGCGGGCTGGTCGCGGGCGTCGCGGCGGCCATGGCCGAGGCCGCGCCGCACGTCAAGGTCGTGGGGGTCCAGGCCGCGCGCGCCGCGGCGTACCCGGGCTCGCTCGCGGCAGGTTTCCCGACGACGTCGCTCGCCCGCTCGACCATGGCCGACGGCATCGCGGTGGGCACCCCGGGCCCCGTGCCGTTCTCGATCGTGTCCGAGCTGGACGCCGAGGTGCGCACCGTGACCGAGGACGAGCTGTCCCGGGCGCTCCTGATGATCACCGAGCGTGCCAAGCTCGTCGTCGAGCCGGCGGGTGCCGCCGGTGTGGCGGCGCTGCTCGCCGACCCGACCGGGTGGGAGGGGCCAGTGGTGGCGATCCTGTCCGGCGGGAACATCGACCCGCTGGTGCTGCTGCGCGTGCTGCGGCACGGGCTCGCTGCCGCGGGCCGGTACATGCAGATGCAGGTCCTGCTCGACGACCGCCCCGGGGCGCTCGCGCAGATGCTCGACGTCATCGCGGGGGTCGGCGGCTCGATCATGCACATCGACCACGACCGCACCGACGTGCACCTCGCGATCGGCGAGGCCTGGGTGCGGATGCAGGTCGAGACCAAGGGGCAGGAGCACTGCGAGGCCCTCGTCGCGCGGCTGAGGGGCGCGGGGTACCGGGTCCTGACGGGCTGAGGTCGGCCTCGTCGGCCGGCTCCCTCGTCGGCCGGCTCCCTCGTCATGACGCACGCAGGCCCGGGAACCGTGAGGTTCCCGGGCCTGCGTGCGTCACCTGGCGGACGAGCCGTGGGGTGGAAGCCACCGTCGGTGGTGGCTGGTGGGGCTCGTCAGCGGTGGATCACGCCTCGAACGGCTTGGCGGCGAGGATCTCCACCTCGATCTGGTTCCCGTTGGGGGCCGCGTAGGCGACCTTGTCACCGATCGAGGTGCCGTTGATGGCCTCGCCGAGCGGCGACGTCGGGGAGTAGACGCGGATGTCCGTGCCGCCGGCGATCTCTCGCGAGCCGAGCAGGAAGGACATCTCCTCGCCGGCCACGAGGGCCGTGACGAGCATGCCCGGCTCGACCTTGCCGTCGTCCGGAGGAGTGCCGATCTGCACGTTGCGGAGCTTCGCGGTCAGCTCGCGGATGCGGGCCTCGTTCTTGGCCTGCTCCTCGCGGGCGGCGTGGTAGCCGCCGTTCTCCTTGAGGTCTCCCTCGTCGCGGGCGGCTGCGATGCGCTCGGCGATGTCGGTGCGGCCGGCACCGGACAGGTGAGCCAACTCGGCCTGAAGCCTGTCGTGTGCCTCCTGGGTCAGCCAGGTGACGCTGGTCTCGGTCACGGTTCGCTCCTTCCTTTCCTTGCGTTCCGGCGGTCGACGTCGGTGGACGTGACCGCACAGGGTGAGGCAGTGGGTGCGGTTGAGAGCGACTCGCTGCCTGCCCGGGGTGGTGACGTCGGCTGGTCGCCGACGCCGCGTGGCGGGTTTCGCTGGTCCTGATGCTTCTGGGGCAGCGTGAATCCCTCAGGATACCAAATGTCCGCTGCATCACACCGATGCTCACCCCTGCGGTGCTGCGGGACGTGCTGCGGGGTGCCCCGCCGCCCGCACGTCCATCCTCGCACCCGGCGAGGAGCGTGGGCCAGCGGTTCCACCGACCTGTCAGGGCAGGGGGCGGCAGCTCTCGACGATCCCGGTCGTGGCGAGCTCGGAGGTCGCGACGCTCACGGTGTAGCGGCCCTCGAGCTGGTCGTTCGGCCCGACGACGACGTCGACCGTCCCGACCTGTGCGTAGCTCTCGGCGAGCGCGTCGATCGTGCACTCGGCCTGCGTGCCGGGCTCCATCGAGACCTGGAAGGTCACGTCGATCTGCTCGGAGCTGACGACCTTGAAGCCGAAGTCGTCGTAGCGCACCGGGGTCGAGGCCTGTCCGAGCCCGATCCAGATCGTGATCCCGACCCCGACGACCGCGGTGGCCACGATGCCCGCGATCGCGAGCCGTCGGCGCGTGGCCGTGGGCTCGGGGCCGTAGCGGCCCGCGGGGGGCCGCGGTCCGGCCGTCCGGGGGGCGAGCCCGATCGGGTTCTCGTGCTCGTCGAGCGCGTCGGGGCCCGTGTGCGGGGAGGTTCCCGGCGGGGGAGTGCTGTTCGTCATGGTGAATCGAGGTCCAGGGGTTGGGTGGACTACCTGCTCATGAGACATCATTGTCTCTGAACTTCTTCGCACCGGAGTACCCCCTGGAGGACCTGTGACCGAATCGACGGCGCGCCCGAGCACGGCTTCGGCGCCCGGGACGGTCGACGGCGCACCGCTGCGGCTCATGGCCGTCCACGCGCACCCCGACGACGAGTCGAGCAAGGGCGCCGCGACGTCCGCCCGTTATGCCGCGGAGGGCGTCGAGGTCCTCGTCGTGAGCTGCACGGGTGGCGAGCGCGGTGACGTGCTCAACCCGAGCTTCGGTGAGGTCCCCGGGACCCCCGAGGGCATGGCCGAGCTGCGTCGCGCGGAGATGGCGGCGGCGGCCCGGGCCCTCGGTGTGCGTCACCGCTGGCTGGGCTTCGTGGACTCCGGGCTGCCGGAGGGCGACCCGTTGCCCCCGCTGCCCGAGGGCTGCTTCGCGCTCGTCCCGCTCGAGGAGGCCGCGGCGCCGCTCGTCGAGCTGGTCCGTGAGTTCCGCCCGCACGTCATCACGACGTACGACCCGAGCGGCGGCTACCCGCACCCGGACCACATCATGTGCCACAAGGTCGCGTTCGAGGCGTTCCATGCCGCGGGGGACCCGGAGCGCTACCGGGTGGAGGGCGGGGCGCCCGCGTGGGAGCCCCTCAAGCTGTACTACAACCACGACTTCTCGATGAACCGCATCCGCACGATCCACGAGGCCGTCGTGGACGCCGGTCTCGAGTCGCCGTTCAGCGACTGGGTCGAGTCCCGGGCGGCGCGCGAGATCCCCGAGCGCGAGGTCACGACGCGGGTCGAGGTCGCGCAGTACTTCCCGCAGCGGGACGCGGCGCTCATCGCGCACGCGACGCAGATCGACCCGGACGGCTTCTTCTTCGCGATCCCGCGCGACCTCGAGGTGGCCGTGTGGCCCATCGAGGAGTTCGAGCTCGCGGAGTCGCGCGTCCCCACCACGCTTCCGGAGGACGACCTGTTCGCCGGTATCCGCACCGAGGAAGGTCTCGCATGAGCCCGACGCCGCAGCTCGCGGTCGACCTGTCGTCGCACCTCCCGGGGGGCCCGGGTTGGGCCGCCGGCGTGACGGCCGAGACGACGCCGTCCCCTGCCCCGACGGGCGGTGACCTGCGCCCCGGCCTCGAGCCGACCGACGTGTCCCCGGGCCTGCCGGGGTTCCTGACGATCTTCGCGGTCGCGCTCGCGTGCGTCGTGCTGTTCGTGTCGATGAACAAGCAGCTCCGCAAGGTCCGTCACTCCGAGCGGACCGGCACCGGCCGGGACGGCGCGTCGTCGGCCGGGGACCCGGGTGCTGGTGACGGCCCGGACGGCTCGGGCGGCGACTCCGGCGGCGACGACTGACATGACGCGCACGCCGCGTGGTCCGGTGCGGGTCACGATCGCCCAGATCGAGGTCTCGGACGACCACGCGGCGAACCTGCTCGTGGTGCGCTCGGCCTTCACGGAGGCGCAGCGTCTGCGTGCCGACCTGCTGGTCCTGCCCGAGTACGCCTCGGGGTTCGACCCGCGAGGCGTCGGCGTCGAGCACGCCGAACCGCTCGACGGACCGTTCGTCACGACGCTCGCGCGCTGGGCGGCCGAGACCGGGGTCGCGGTCATCGCGGGCACGACGCTTCCGGGCACGGGCACGGTTGCGGCCGCCGGCGCGAGCGTCGGCCCCGGGGCGGACGCCGCCTCGGCTCCGGCTCCACGGGCGGTCAACGCCGTCGTCGCGATCGACGGCTCCGGCGACCTGGTCGGGGTGTACCGCAAGGTGCACCTCTACGACGCGTTCGGGCACCGCGAGTCGGACCGGCTGGAGCCCGGCCCGGTCGACGCGCCCCCCACCACGATGACGGTGGGCGGGCTGACGTTCGGTGTCATGACGTGCTACGACCTGCGGTTCCCCGAGTCGGCGCGCAGGCTGGTCGACGCGGGCGCGGACGTCCTTGTGGTCCCGGCGGCGTGGGCCGCGGGCGAGCTCAAGGCCGACCACTGGCGGACCCTGGCCCGGGCCCGGGCGATCGAGAACACGTCGGTGGTCCTCGCCGTCGGGCAGGCCGGGAAGGGCGTGACCGGTCGGTCGCTGCTCGTGGGGCCCGACGGCCGGGTGGGGCTCGAGCTCGACGAGCGCGCGGACCTGCGGACCGCGGACGTCGACCCCGACGCCCTGGACGTGGTGCGCGCGGCGAACCCGTCGCTCGCGAACCGGCGCTACGCCGTCGGGCCGCGGGAGCCGTAGCGACGCCGGGAGGCGGGGCCTCAGGCGTTGAGCGCCGCGATCATGATCGCGGCGTAGTGGCAGCCGAAGCCCACGACCGTCAGCACGTGGAAGATCTCGTGGAACCCGAACCAGCGCGGGCTGGGGTTGGGGCGCTTGAGGCCGTAGACGACCGCGCCGAGCGTGTACGCGAGGCCGCCGACCGCGACGAGCCACACGATCGCGGGGCCGCTCGGGGTGGTCCAGAACTGCGGCATGTACCCGACCGCGACCCAGCCGAGGGCGATGTAGATCGGCACGTAGACCCAGCGGGGCGCGTTGAGCCAGATGATGCGTGCCGCGAGCCCGAGCAGCGCCCCCGCCCACACGATGACCAGCAGGATCGTCGCGGTCTGCTTCGGCAGGAGCAGCACCGCGAGCGGGGTGTACGTGCCCGCGATGATGAGGAAGATGTTCGAGTGGTCCGCCCGGCGCAGGATCCCCGCGACCCGGGGTGACCAGTTGCCGCGGTGGTACACGGCGCTCGTGCCGAACAGGAGGCACGCGCTGAACCCGAAGATCGCGCACGCGACCTTGCCCGCGACCGGTGGCGCGAGCACGACCAGGACGATGCTTGCGACGAGCGCCACGGGGAACGTTCCGGCGTGGATCCAGCCGCGCAGGCGGGGCTTGACCGAGTCGACCAGGTCGGCGACCTTGCCGCTCGCGCTCGCCACGGCCTCGGTGGCCGACTCCAGGGCGTTCTCGACGGCGTCGCCGGTGGTCGGGCGGTCGGAGGGTCGTGCCACGGAGAAGCTCCTACTCGTTCGGCGGTCGGGTGGGGCGGGACGTCCCTGACCCGGGGAGTGCGCGTGAGTCGACGTGCGTGGCTCAGGAACAACCTACGCCATCGTAAGTTACGTCACCGTAGGTTGCTGCGCGCGACTGTGAAGATCCTGCGCAAAGCCGCCCGTCGATGCGGACGTCGGGACAAATCGACAGTTGCCTCGGGTACCGTGTGGCGAGCGACGAACCCGAGCACCCTTCCGTGCTCGTGCCGTTCGCGCGACGCTCCCGGGCACCGCCCGGCCCCGTCGCCGCTCATCCATTACACACCGCGAAGGACCTCACGTGCGCATGCCCCACCTGCTCTACGGGCTGTACGAGCGACGACTCGCGGCCTCCCTGCCGCGTGAGGCCATGCCGCGCCACGTCGGCGTCATCCTCGACGGCAACCGGCGGTGGGCGAAGTCCTTCGGCGAGACCGCCGCGACGGGGCACCGCCGAGGGGCCGACAAGATCGCCGAGTTCCTCACGTGGAGCGAGGACCTGGGCATCGAGGTCGTCACGCTCTGGATGCTCTCGACGGACAACCTGTCCCGCTCGCGCGAAGAGCTCAGCGCGCTGCTCGACATCATCGAGGACGCCGTGTGCGACCTCGCGGAGACCGGCCGCTGGCGCCTGCGGGTCATGGGCCGACTCGACCTCCTGCCCGAGCGCCTCGCCACCGCGCTGCGCGACGCCGAGGAGCGGACGGCCGGCATCGACGGGCTCCAGGTCAACGTGGCGATCGGGTACGGCGGGCGGCACGAGATCGCCGACGCCGTGCGCGCGTACCTGACCGAGCAGGCCGCGAGCGGCGCCTCGCTCCAGGACCTGGCGGAGAACCTCGACGTCGAGCACATCGAGGAGCACCTCTACACCAAGGGCCAGCCGGACCCCGAGCTCGTGATCCGCACGTCGGGCGAGCAGCGGCTCGGCGGGTTCCTGCTGTGGCAGAGCGCGCACGCCGAGTTCTACTTCTGCGAGGCGTACTGGCCGAGCTTCCGTCGCGTCGACTACCTGCGCGCCCTGCGCTCGTACTCGCAGCGAGAGCGTCGGCTCGGCAGGTAGGGGCGTGCCGCCGGGGCGGTCCGGAATACACCTCTCGCCCCGCCGGTTGTACCGCTCGAGTTCATACGAACGCATCTACCCGGGGTGACGCGTGCCGCGCAGGCGAGCACCGCCGTCGGGCAGGCGCACGCCGCAGGATCGAGAGACACATGACCAGCCCCACCACCGTCGCCCCCACCGTCCGCGACCGAGCCACCACGCGCGAGGCCGCCGAGACCTGGGAAGCCCTCTTCCGCACCCAGGTCGCGCTCATGCGCCGCTTCCAGGCCGACGACATCTGGGACGAGCTGACCATGCGCGAGTACGACGTGCTGTTCACTCTCGCCGGCTGTCCCCAGGGCGGCACCCGCCTGCGCGACCTCAACGAGTTCGTCCTCATCAGCCAGCCCTCGCTGAGCCGCATGGCCGAGCGCCTCGAGCAGCGCGGCCTCGTGGAACGCGTCCCCGCGCCCGACGACGCCCGCGGCACGATCGTCCGGCTCACCCCCGAGGGGGCGCGGCTCCAGAAGGAGATCGGGCGCAAGCACGTGCGCACCATCAGCGACTACGTGGGCGGCGCGCTCGACGCCGACGAGCTCGCGACCCTCAAGGGGCTGCTCGACAAGCTGCGCAGCGCACAGGCCGACATCCCCGCGCGCCGCGCCTGACCTGCGTCGCCGAGGGAGCGCCCCCGGCAGCGCGCCCGACCGCGCACCCTCGACGTGACCATGGTTCGACCCGCCACGTGTCGACCTCCCCCGAGTCTGCTAGCGTCCGCCACGCAGGCAAGGATGCCTGCGCTCGGAGGACGGGGTTCGACCCGTCTCAGCGGGGATCCCGAGTGCCGTCCATGAATCAGGGGATAGACATGAGTCGGAAGATCAAGACCACCATCGTCGCCGCGCTCGGGGTGGCCGCCCTAGGAGCACCTGCGGCTGCCAGCGCGGCCGTGCTGCCATCCGTCGTACCGGCCATCACCGGTGCCCTGTCAGTACCTGGCTGAACCCGGGGCCTGACGCCCGGTACCCGTCGTCGGGCGGGACGTGGGAATACGGCTTCTGGAACGTGAAGGTGCGCTCCTGCTGCACCGTCGACAAGTGCCACGGGTCCACCGTCGTGCTCAACGGCAACCAGTCGCGCAGCGCCGACACGGCCTCGGGCCAGCGGTCGACCGCGGAGAAGTCGGCCGTGAACATCTGGAGCAACGACGACGCCTACTGCTACCGGACCTGCTGACGGACGAAGTGATCACACCGCTGCCGGGAAGGCGTGAGGCCTTCCCGGCAGCGATCGACGAACGTCGCGGGGAACCGGTCGTGGCCGGGACGCGGGTTCTCAAGGGGAGCAAGTTGCACAGGAGCATCGTCTTCGGGGTGTCCACAGTCCTTTTCGCGCTGCTGGCCACGCTCGCGGTCGTGATGACCGACCTGCACGACCGGGCGTTTCCTCAGTCGATCGGGGCGCACGCCACCGTCAGCATCGACGTGAGCGCGTCCTCGATGGACGACGACGAGGTCTTCGCCGAGCTCGGTGCTCTGAGCGACGACCTCGGTCTAGGACTCGTCAAGGTGGCGCCGGACCTGTCCGGCGACCAGAGCGGTCGTGTCTTCGTCGTCGTGGGGGAGCGAGGGCCGGGGGTCTCGGCCGCGCCGCTCTTCAACGACGGGACCGCGCAGATCCGTGGCAGCGAGGCGCTCGCCTCGTCGTACGCCAGTGGTCAGTACCTGGTCACGGGCGACACGGCACGCGTGGCAGGGCTTCGCGAGTGGCTGGACCGTGAGGCGATCACCGCCCGGTGGACCGACGACACGACGGCCGGGACGCTCCGCGCGCTCGTGGTCCAGCAGAGCTTCGGCGTCACGGTGCTCGCCGCGATCTCGCTCCTCGGAGAGGTCGACGACGCGCTCGCCCAGAACCCGGGTCTGGTCGAGGACCTCGAGAGCATCGGGTCCTCCGTGAGCGTGGAGACGGGGCTACCGTGCGACGACCAGCCCGATCGCGCGCTCGTCCGGATCATCTACACGTCGGGCGACCAGCGCGGACAGATCGACACGCTCCTCCAGCAGGACACGTTCGGCGTCCCTGCGCAGGTGATCCAGCAGTAGCGGGGGCCGGGGCCGGGATGAACTTGCGCGTCGCCCGTGTTCGAGAGGTGACGCAGACCAGCCCCGCAGTCCCGCAGTGAAGGAAGCCACGATGCCCGCAGCACCCGCTCAGCCCGTACCGACCGGACAGCGTGCGCTGAGCGTCGTCGCCGTGACCGGCGGGGTGAGCTTCCCCTCGACCACGCGCGCCCTGACGGACCTGCTGCTCGACAAGACCGTGGCCCGGCTGGCCGCGACGGGTGTCCAGGTCGACGCCCGCACGATCGAGGTCCGCGACCACGCGCAGGACGTCGCGACCGCGACCGTGATCGGGATGCGCAGCGAGGAGCTCGAGCTCGCGCTCAAGAGCGTCGAGCAGGCCGACCTGCTGATCGTCGCCACGCCCGTGTTCCGTGGCTCCTACTCCGGGATCTTCAAGTCCTTCTTCGACCTCGTCGACTCGCTCGCCATGGTCGACAAGCCCGTGCTGCTCGCCGCCACGGGCGGGACGGCCCGGCACACCCTCGTGATCGACCAGGCCCTGCGTCCCCTGTTCGCGTTCATGGGAGACCTGATCGTGCCCACGGGCGTGTTCGCGTCCAAGGAGGACTGGACGATCGAGCTCTTCCCCATGCCGTGGCTCGACGAGCGTGCCGAGCGCGCCGTGGGGCAGCTCGTACGGTTCGCGGACCTGCGCGCGGACGGCTGAGCGGCGCGAGGCCCGCGCCCGAGCCGGGCAGCGCGCTGCCGCGAGCTGCCCGCGGCGGCGACTCGCCGCGCCGAGACGGACATTTACCCCGTCCTTCCCTGGGTGGCCCTTCGCCGTTCACCCCGTCGCCACCTCTGACCGCTTGGCTCTGGAGTGCCGGCCGGAACTCGACTCCGGACCGGACCAGACCTCGACAGGGAAGAGACCATGACTTCACGTGTACCGATGAAGTGGCTGCGGGTCGCCGGGACCGGCGTCCTCGCGGCAGGTATCGCGATCTCCTCGACCACGCCAGCGCTCGCCGCGCCGTCCGCCGACCCCGGGGCGCCGGGACCGAAGAACATCATCCACCTCATCGGTGACGGGATGGGGTTCAACCAGGTCGACCTCGGCAGCCAGTTCGAGCATGGCCGGACGGCCTACCAGACCACGGTGAAGCCCGGCGGCGCCTCGACGCCCGTACCCGGACAGGCCGGTACGCAGGTCTACCAGGAGTTCCCGGTCGCCCTCGCGATGTCCACGTACCAGTTCGGCAACACGTACGACCCGGTCCAGAACTGGAGCAGCTTCTCCGCGCCGCTCAAGAGCTCGACCGACTCCGCGGCCGCGGCCACGACGCTCGCGACGGGCGTCAAGACGCTCAACAACGTGATCGGCCAGGACGAGAACCACGAGGACCTCGCGACCGTCGCCGAGCGCGCGCTCGAGCTGGGCAAGGCCACGGGCGTCGTCACCTCGGTGCCGTGGACGCACGCGACGCCCGCGTCCTACCTGGCGCACAACGAGCACCGCAACAACTACCACGACATCGCGGCCGACATGATGGACTCGGGCGCGAACGTGATCTTCGGCGCGGGCAACCCCTGGTACGACGACAACGGTGACAAGCGGGCCACGCCCAGCTACAGCTACATCGGCGAGACCGAGTGGAACAAGCTGGTCGACGGCCAGAGCGCGTTCGACCTGGTCCAGTCCAAGGACGACTTCCTGGCCCTCGCCGAGGGGGACACGCCCACGCACGTCCTGGGGACCGCGCAGGTCGCCGGCACGCTCCAGGCGGACCGCACCGCGCTGAAGTCCGGCGACGTGCCGTTCACGGCTCCCCGGAACGACAACGTCCCTTCGCTCCCGCAGATGACGGACGCCGCGCTCAACGTGCTGTCCAACGCGTCCGACGAGGGCTTCTTCGTGATGATCGAGGGTGGCGCGATCGACTGGGCCTCCCACGACAACAACACTGCGGGCGCCGTCGAGGAGCAGGTCGACTTCAACCGGACCATCGAGACGGTCGTGGACTGGGTCGAGGAGAACTCGAGCTGGGACGAGACCCTCGTGGTCATCACGGCCGACCACGAGTGCGGCTACCTCTCCGGTCCCGCGGCGAACCCGGCCTGGACCCCCGTCCAGGGCGCGCAGGGCGCGGCCCCGCAGGTCAGCTGGAACAGCGGCGGGCACACCAACCACCTCGTGCCCGTGTACGCCAAGGGCCCCGGCTCGGAGCTCCTCGCGGCTGCCGCGACCGGCACCGACCCGGTGCGTGGCGCCTACCTCGACAACGCCGACGTCGGGCGCGTCTCCCACGAGCTGTGGGCCGCGACCGAGGCGGACGGGATCCCGCTGCTCGCGACCGTGCCCGAGCCCGGCACGGTCGGCGGCAAGCTCACGCTGTCGGTCGCGGACGTCGGCGCGGGCGTGGCGCTCACGGGCGGCGAGAACGTAGGCGACCGGCTGCGGTTCGCGGGTCGGCTCCCCGAGGTCTCGGTGACCGACTCCCGTGCGGGGTCGGCGGGCGGCTGGACCGTGTCGGGCCAGTCAGGCGACCTGTCCTCGGGCCCCCGCACGCTGCGCGCCCAGAACCTCGGCTGGACCCCCGGCCTGGTCACGGCCAAGGACGGCGTGAGCGCGGGCTCGCCCGTGGCCTCCCTCCTGGGCGGTGGTGCGGGCCTCGCCGCTCCGGCCACGCTCGCGACCGCGACCGCCGACGGGCGCCTGGGGACCACGACGGTCTCGGCCGACCTCGCGCTCGAGGTCCCGGTCGACACCCGCGCGGGCGACTACGCAGGCACGTTGACGGTCTCGCTCTTCCCGGTCGACTAGCCGCCGGAGCCGGCGGGCACGGGTGCGCTGCGGCGCGCCCGGGCCTGCCGGCCCGTCCTGCCCCCGGCGCCCGACGGCGGCACGCACCGTCGTCGGGCGCCGCGAGCTCGTCCCCCCCCTGCCCGACGGCGCCGCCCACGTCCCGCTCGCGGGTCGCCGCACGGCGCCGGTCCCGTCCCTCCCGCTCGGAGCCCGCCGATGAACGTCACCTCACGCCCCGCCCCCCGTCCGAGCCGCGCGGTCCGCCCGTCGGCCCCGGCCCGCCTCCCGGCCCGGGGACGACTGGTCCGGGGACGACTGGTCCGGACCGTGGGCGTCGCAGTCCTCGCGGGGGCCCTGTTGACCGGTGCGACCGCGACGACGGTCGGCGCAGCCGCCGCGACCCCCGACGAGCGCACGACCTGGGCCGTCGAGCCCGCGACCGCCGACGGGCCCGACGGGCGCGTGTCCTACCGGCTGACGGTCGACCCCGGCGCTCAGGCCGTCGAGCACGTGACCGTGACCAACTTCAGCGACCACCCGGCGACGTTCGACGTGTACGCGAGCGACGGCGTCGTGACCGCGGACGGCCAGTTCGACCTGCTCCCCGCCGGCACCACCCCCGTCGACGGCGGGGCGTGGATCACGCTCGGCGAGGGCGGGACCGCAGGTCCGTCCCGAAGGATCGAGGTCGCCGCAGGGGACTCGGCGACCGTCCCGTTCACCGTCGCCGTGCCCGCCGACGCGACCCCCGGCGACCACCCGGCCGGGGTCGTCGCAGCCCTGGCGAGGGCGGAGGACGACGGGACGGCCGTCACGTTCGACACGCGCGTGGGTGCGCGCCTGCACCTGCGTGTCGCGGGCGACCTGGCCCCGGCCCTCGCGCTCGCCGACGTCCGCGCGACGTACGAGCCGAGCTGGAACCCGTTCGCGCCCGGCGCGGTGCGGGTCGACTACACGGTCGCGAACGAGGGCAACGTGCGTCTCGGCGCGGACACGCAGGCGACGATCGCGGGCCTGTTCGGCTGGAACGCGCGCGACGTCACGGCCCCCGCGCAGCGTGAGGTCCTGCCGGGCCAGGACGCGAGCGGGACGGTGGTGATCGAGGGCGTCTGGCCGCTGGGCAGGGTCTCGGGCGACGTGACGGCGATCCCGCTCGTCGTGGGCGACGACGTGGTCGAGGTCGCACCCGCACCCGCGACCGGCACCTACGGGGCGTGGGCCCTCCCGTGGGTGCAGGTCGGAGCGCTGCTCGTGCTGGTGGGCCTGGTGCTCGGCGTGGTCCACGCACGGCGCCGCCGGGAGGCGCGCACGCAGGCGCGGATCGCGGCCGCGGTCGCAGCGAGCACGGCAGCACCGGGCCGCGCCGGCACAGCCGGCGCCCGGTTGTCCCCCTGACGAGGATCCGCCCGGCGCGGTCCGAGCCCGCTGGCTACGATCGGGGCGTGCCTCCGACGACGAACGCCACCCCGACCGTCGACCCTGCGCGCACCGGGTCGCGACCAGTGCGCGTCGTGATCGCGCCCGACGCGTTCAAGGGGTCCGCGACCGCGGCGGAGGTGGCCCGCCACCTCGCCGACGGGGTCCTCGCGGCCGCGCCGGACGCCCAGGTCACGCTCCTGCCCATGGCCGACGGGGGAGAGGGCACGCTCGACGCGCTCCTGTCCGTCTGGGGGGTCGAGGCGCGCGAGCTCACGACGGTGGACGCGATCGGGCGCCCGCACCGCGCCCGGTACGGCGTGTCGGCCGACGGCCGGATCGGCGTCGTCGAGCTCGCGGCGGCGAGCGGCCTGCCCGGGGTGAGCGACGTCGGCCTGCAACCCCTCCACGCGCACACGCGCGGCACCGGAGCGCTCGCCGCCGCGGTCCTGGACGCCGGCGTCGAGGAGGTCGTGGTGTGCCTCGGGGGCTCGGCCTCGACCGACGGGGGCGCGGGCCTCCTCACAGGGCTCGGCGCCCGGCTGCTCGCGCACGCCCCGGCCACCGTCCCGTCCTCGACGGACGACGAGCTCGCGGGCAGGGTCGTTCCCGACGGCGGCGAGGGGCTCGCGCGCGTGGTCGGTCTCGACCTCGACGCGCTGCACCCACGGGCGCGGGAGGTGCGGTGGCGGCTGGCGGTCGACGTGACGAACCCGCTCGTGGGGGAGCGCGGGGCGGCTGCCGTCTTCGGTCCGCAGAAGGGCGCGAGCGAGGCGGACGTGGCGTTCCTCGACGCGGCCCTCGGACGCTGGGCGGACCTGCTCGAGCGGCAGACCGGGGTGCGGACCCACGACCTCCCCGGGGCCGGTGCCGCGGGCGGGGTGCCCGCCGCGCTCGTCGCGGTGCTCGGGGCCGAGCTCGAGCACGGGGCGACGCTCGTCGCGGAGGCGATCGGGCTGCCGGCCGCCGTGGCCGACGCCGACCTGGTCCTCACGGGTGAGGGGTCGTTCGACTCCCAGTCGATCAGCGGCAAGGTCGCGGACGCGGTCGGGGCGCTCGCGGCGGCGTCGACCGGGCGCCCGCCCGTCGTGGTGATCGCAGGGCAGGTCCTGCTGCCCGCTCGTCGCGCGCGGGCCGCAGGGATCACGGCGGCGTTCTCGATCGCTCCGGGGCCGATCGACCTCGACGAACTGATGGGCCGGACGCCGACCCGGCTGACGGAGGTCGCAGCCTCGGTCACGAGTCTCTACCTGGGGTCCTGGCGCTGAGTGCATGATCCGGCTGCGACACGCCCGGCGAGTCGCTGCCGAATCATGCACTCAGCGGTGAAGGGCGTCAGTCCGTGATCGCGAACGCGTCGATCTCGACCAGCATCTCCTCGCGGGGCAGCCCCGTGAAGACCGTGGTGCGGGCCGGCAGCACGCCGCCCGGGCAGTTGGCCTCGACGAACGCGCCGTACGCGTCGTTCATGATCGGGAAGTCCTCACGCTTGGTGAGGTACACGCGGAGCATCACGACGTCGTCGAACGTGGCGCCCGCGCCCTCGACGATGGCCTTGACGTTCTCCAGGGTCCGCGTGGTCTGCGCCGCGACGTCGCCGGGGTACAGGTACTCGCTCGTCGCGGGGTCGACCGGGCCCTGACCCGAGACCTGGACGAACGGGCCCTTGCGCACCCCCTGGTGGAACGTGTGGGCGGGCGCCGGTGCGTGCGGGGTGCTGATCGGGGACTTGGCGGTGCTCATGGTGTCTCTTTCTCTCTGGATCCTGCGGGAGGTGCCGGGTGGTCCGGCGCGGTCAGAACTCGGTGCCGACGATGTCGATCACCTGGTCGTCGTCGGTCACGACGGCGGCCACGCGCCACTTGTCGAAGAGCGTGCACGGGTGCGAGATCCCGAACCCGACGACGTCGCCGGGCCGGATCCGTGCCGTGACGGGGGTGCTGCCCGCGGGCGTGGGGTCGATCGTGAGGTACAGGTGCTGGTCGTTGAGACCCGTGACGCGCGTGCCGGCGAGGTCGTGCGCGGGGCGCAGGTCACCGTTCTCGTCGAGCGTGCGGACCCACAGGGCAGTGGGCAGGTCGATGTCGTAGGACACGTCGCGCCGCCCGACCCCGCACAGGACCAGCCCGGGCTCCGGCACGGAGAGCACCTGACCCCACACGACCGCAGCCGCGTGCATGGGCTCGCCGCCCGGGATGCGGTCCCACGGGTCCATGCGTGCGCAGAACCCGTGGTCGTGCGTGAGGTAGGCGCCCGAGCGCACGACGACGCGCACGTCACGCGTGATCGAGGACCCGTCCGGCCCGTCGGTCCCGGTGCTGCCGGGGACGGTGAGCGGCCCCGGCAGCTCGGCGAGCACGACGTCGAGGAACGAGCTGCCGCCCGCGGTCACGACCACGGGCTCGTCGTCGGGCACGAGGCCCTCGCGGACGAAGGCCGCCGCGACGTCGCGCAGCCCGCGGCAGTAGGCCGTGACCTTGGCCAGGTCCTCGGGCGTGGTGCCGCCCGCGGCCGAGCCCTCGTACCCGGCGACGCCCGGCAGGCGCAGGCCCGCGGCACGCACGGCGCGGGCCAGGCCCAGCGCGTCGGCGGTGCTGCGCACGCCCGTGCGCCCGCCCGGGACGCCGACCTCGACGAGCACGCCCAGCCCGGCGACGACCTCGGGGGAGGCCCCGGCGAAGCCGCGCGTGAGCAGACCGACGCCCTCGATCGAGTCGACGTAGACCCACACCTCGAGCGGCGTGCCGCCTGGGGCGACCGAGGCCTCGAGCTCGCGGCGCAGCCACGCGATGTCGCGCGGGTCCACGAGCTCGTTCGCGAGGAACACGCGCTCGACGCCCCACGTGCGGACCACGCGCAGCTGGGACGGGTTCGCGACCGTCGCGCCCCACGCCCCGGCGCGCGCCTGACGGGCGTAGAGCCCGCGGGACATCGCGGTCTTGACGTGCGGCGCGTGCTCGACGCCGTGCTCGGCGCACAGCCGCGCCATGAGCGCGACGTTGTGGTCGAGGGCCGCGTCGTCGAGCGTCAGCAGCGGCCACGAGAAGGTGTCGTCGGTGATGCGGGGCGAGCCGGCGAGGACGTCGGCGACGGTCCGCTCGGCGTCGAGCCGCAGGCCCTTGGTCGCGGGCCCGACGACGAGGCCCGGGTCCTCCGGCACGGTCGCGCGGCCGGACGGCTGGGTGGGGTGGGTCATGCGTTCCTCCCGGTGGGTTCGTAGCCGCAGCGCACGGAGCCCATGCCGGCGGAGACCGCGCGGGCGGCCAGCACGACGAGCGGGCCCAGCTCGCGCACCCGGGCGGGTGGCATGTGCGAGGCGAGGGCGGAGACGGAGAGCGCGCCGATCGCGGTCTCCGTGTGGTCGACGACGGCGGCCGCGACGCAGCGGACCTCGGCCTCGTTCTCGCGGTCGTCGATCGCGTAGCCGCGCTGGGCGACCGTGCGGATCTCCGCGCGCAGGTGGTCGGGGTCCGTCACGGTCCGGTCGGTGACGGCGGGCATGGGGTGCTCGACGACGGCGTCGAGCAGGTCGACGTCGCTCGCCGCGAGGATGGCCTTGCCGACGCCCGTGCAGTACAGCGGCATGCGGCGGCCGATGCGCGAGGCCATGCGCACGACCGCGGTGTTCTCCTTCTTGTCGATGTAGACGACGTCGAGGCCGTCGTGCACCACGAGATGGCACGTCGCGCCCGACGCGCGCATGAGGGCCGCGAGGTGCGGCTCCGCGACCGTCCGCAGGTCCAGCCCCTCGAGGTAGGCCTGGCCCAGGCGCAGCGTCCCGGCGCCGAGGACGAACCGCCCGCTGGGCGTCCGCCGGACCAGGTGGACCTCGACGAGCGGGGCGAGCAGCCGGGAGACGGTGCTCTTGTGCGTCCCCAGGACGTCGGCGAGCTCGATCAGGCTGAGGCCCCGGGCGGCGTCGTGGCGCAGGGCGTCGAGGATCGCGAGGGCTCGACGGAGCGACTGCGACGAGTTCCGGGCGGCGTCGGAGGCCGGGCTCCCGGCGCCCGGCGCACCGGAGGTCGTGGCGCGTGCACCAGCCGTCATGCGCGGCCCGCCGGGACGGTCGGCCGCAGCGCGCGCCCCGGGGTCGCACCGGTGGGCTGCCCGCCCGCGAGCACGGGGACCCCGGCGACGAGCACGTCGTCGATCCCGGTCGCGGGCCGGCGCGGGTCCTCGTACGTCGCGACGTCCTGCACGGTCTGCGGGTCGAGGAGCACGACGTCGGCCCGGGCACCGGGCGCGAGGCGGCCCCTGTCGGTGAACCCGAACCGCTCGGCGGCGGCCGTGGACAGGTGCCGCTCGGCGTCGTGCCACGTCCAGTCGCCGAGCGTGCGCACGTGCTCGGCGAGGAAGCGTGCGAACGCCCCCCAGCCGCGCGGGTGGGGGCGGCCGCCCTGGTAGATCGCGTCCGACCCGCCCATCTGCGCCGGGTGGCGCAGCAGCGCCCGGACGGACTCGGGCGAGTTGGTCGGCGGCTGGGCGAACACGCAGCCCGCGCGCAGGTGGGTCGAGACGAGGATGCGCAGGGTCGTGTCGACGGGGTCGAGACCCAGGCGGTCCGCGACGTCGAGCAGGGGCATGCCCTCGCTCCACCGCAGCTCGCCGGGGACGGCGGCCATGGTCACGCGACCCCAGAGGTCCGCGAGGCCGGGGAAGTGCTCGGCCTTGAGGCGCGCGACGACGTCGGGGTCCTGGAGCATCGCGACCGTGGCGTCCGGGTCCGCGATGGGCAGCCACGTGGGGAGCGAGACCATCGAGAGGATCGAGCAGCCGCGCAGGTACGGGTACGAGTCGAACGTGACGTCGAGCCCGGCCTCGCGGGCGTCCTCGACGTAGCCGATCAGCTCCGCCGCAGGACCGTGGTAGTGCGAGACGTGGGTCGCGACCCCGGACGCCCGCGCGACGCGGACCAGCTCGGCCATCGCGGTCCCGGCCTTGTCCTCGTAGCCGCGCATGTGGCTCACGTGGGGCAGGCCGCGCTCGGCGAGGACGCGGGCCAGGGCGACGAGCTCGTCGTCGGTCGCGTTCGACGCGGGGGCGTACTCCAGGCCTGTCGACATGCCGCACGCGCCGTCGTCGAGGGCCTCGCGCAGCAGGTCCGTCATGCGGTCGATCTCGGTGGGGGTCGCGGGCCGGGCCGCGCCGCCCAGGACGCCGTACCGGAGCGTGCCGTGCGGCACCAGGTAGGCGACGTTGAGGGGGGTGCTGCCCTCGTAGGTCGCGAGCAGGTCCGCGACCGACCCGCCCCGGAACGTGGGGTGCTCGCCGTTGATCGCGCTGAAGTACCCGGTCGCCCAGGTGTGCGCGTCGGGGGTGCCGGCCGCGACGGGCAGCGGCGCGGAGGGGGCGTACGACACCCCGTCCTGCCCGACGACGATGCTCGTCACGCCCTGGCGCAGCATCGCGAGCTGCACGTCCGGGTCCAGGACCGCGGCCTCGCCGTGCACGTGCGAGTCGATCAGCCCGGGCAGCGCGACGCGTCCCGCCGCCTCGACCACGTGTGCGCCTGCGGGTACCTGCACGCTCCCCGCGGCCACCACGTCGAGGATCGTGTCGCCCGCGACCAGCAGGTCGACGGGCTCCGAGAGCCCGTCCGGGGTCGTGAGCCGTGCGCCGCGCACGACGAGCGTCACGCCCGCGTCCCGTCCGCCGGCGTCGCCCGTCGTCTCCGTGGTGCTCATGCCTGTCCCTCCGAGTGCTCGTCCCGTCCCTCGACCCAGCCGCCCACGCCTGCCCAGCCGCCCGCGGCCATCTCCTGGTCGAGGTGGCGCAGGAAGCCGTGCACGCCGGGGCGCTGCTGCCACGGCGTGGGCCCGCCGAGCGGGCGGTACTCCACGCCGGCCGCGTCGAGGCGCGGCAGGTGGTCGTGCTCGAGCCGCGCGAGGAACTCGGCCGAGGCCGACCCGCCCGGGGTGCGCTCCGCCGTCGGGCTCCAGACCACCTCCGCGAACGCCGCGAGGCGCGGGAACGTCGCGTAGTCCACGCGGCGCGGCGAGTCGAGGTGCTCGGACCAGACCTCGGCCTGGGCGCCCAGCAGGCGACCGGGCGCGGAGTCGAGACCCGGGTGCTGTGCCAGGACCTCGGGCGGGAACGGGTCGAACGCGTAGACGTCCTCGACCGTGCGCAGGAAGCCGACGGGGACGGGCTCGTCCTCGCCGTCGCCCGCGCGGTGGTCGAGGTAGACGACCTGCTCGGGGGCCATGACGACGTCGTTGCCCGCCTCGAGCGCGTCGGCACCGACCGTGAAGCCGCGCCACGCGGTCACGACGACGTCGCGCGGGAGCTGCTCGCCGAAGCCCTCGTCCCACACGACCGCACGGCGCCCCCTGGCCGTGACGTGCTCGCTCAGGCGGGCCAGGAACCAGCCCGCGAGGTCGGCGACGTCCGCCAGGCCGCGCCGCTCCGCGAGGGCCACGATCGCCGGGTTCTCGCGCCACAGCGTCGTGGGGACCTCGTCGCCGCCGATCGCGATCCAGGGGGAGTCGAAGACGCTGCAGACCTCGTCCAGGACGTTCTGGAAGAACTCGAGGGCCTCGTCCGACGGGTCGAGGACCTCGGTGCTCACGCCCCACGTGGTGCGCACCGTGTGCGGGGTCTTGCGCGTCCCGAGGAACGGGTAGGCCGCGACGGCGGCCTCGACGTGCCCGGGAGCGTCGATCTCCGGCACGACGACGACGCCCCGCTCGCGCGCGTAGGCGACGATCTCGCGCAGGTCGTCCTGGGTGTAGAAGCCGCCGTGCGGGCGCCCGTCGAAGACCCCGGTGCGCCACGTCCCGACGTTCGACTCGGCGCGCCAGGCGCCGACCTCCGTGAGGAGCGGGTAGCGGTGGACCTGCATGCGCCAGCCCTGGTCGTCCGTGAGGTGGAGCTGGACGACGTTGAGCTTGTGCGCGGCCGCGAGGTCGATGAACCGCATGACCTCACGCGGGGGCAGGAAGTGCCGGGCGACGTCGAGCAGCACGCCGCGCCAGCCGAAGCGCGGGTGGTCCTCGATCGTGAGGGCGGGCAGGAGGGCGGCGGACGCGGGGGCGTCGGTGGCCGCGGTGACCGGCGCCGTGCGGTACGCCTGCGGTCCCGCGAGCTGGCGCAGCGTCTGGACGCCCGCGTGCGCGCCGGCCACGTCCGCGGCCGTGAGCAGCACGGCCTGCGGGGTGATCTCGAGGCGGTAGCCGCCTGCGGGCCGCGAGGCGTCGAGGGCGAGGGTCACGCCTGCCGGGCCGGCGTCGTCGGGCTGCGCTGCGGAGCGGGGCGCGGCGCTCACGGCGAACGGCAGGTCCAGGCCGAACGCGTCCTCGGTGGTCCGGCGCCACCAGCGCGCGGCCGGGGCGAGGGCCGGGTCCGTGCGGACGGGCGTGCCGTCGGTCAGCGGAAAGGTGCCGGTGGCGGGGTGCAGGCTCACGGGCGCGGGCAGGAGCCCGGGCGAGAGGGTGGGGGCGCTCACGCGTCGAGCCTAACCACGGCCTGGCGCTCGTGAAGTGCCGCGCACACGGGTTGTTGTGCAGTGCACACCGCTCGTGCGGGAGATTCGCGTGTCGGCGGCCCGGCCTAGGCTCGCGGACATGTCCGCCCAGAAGCTCCGCCTGCTCGACTCGTTCTTCACGCTCGCCCACGAGCCCCACTCCGCGTTCCCCGACGACGACGAGTGGGTCGCGCTCGTCCGCGCCCCCGAGGGGCTCACGGTCCTGCGCGAGGCCTCGCCGTTCGGCGGCGACGGAGACCGGTGGGCCGGCTTCTACGGCGACGCCCACGGGCTCGGCAAGCCCGGGATGCTCGCCGCGATCGTCGGGCCGCTCGCCGACGCGGGCATCGCGGTGTTCGTCGCCTCGACGTTCCACGCGGACCTCGTGCTGGTCCCCGAGGACTCGGTCGAGGCCGCCACGGACGTGCTCACCGACGCGGGGCACACGGTCGCGCGAGGCCGCTGACGGCACGACGCGCGATGGTGGCCGCCCGTCGGGTTGCGCAAGCGAACGCAAGCCGCTTGCGCGCTGCGTATAGTCAGCAGCATGTCCAGACGACTTGCCGAGGTGGCCAAGAAGGTCGGCGTCAGCGAGGCCACGGTCAGCCGCGTGCTCAACGGCAAGCCGGGGGTCTCCCAGGCGACGCGCGACTCCGTCCTCACAGCCCTCGACGTGCTCGGGTACGAGCGCCCCACCAAGCTGCGCGGTGAGCGCGGACGGCTCGTGGGCCTCGTGCTCCCCGAGCTCGCGAACCCCATCTTCCCCGCGTTCGCCGAGGTCATCGGCGGTGCGCTCGCGCAGCAGGGGTTCACGCCCGTGCTCTGCACGCGCACCGCGGGCGGCATCACCGAGTCCGAGTACATCGACCTGCTGCTCGGCCAGCAGGTCTCCGGGGTCCTCTTCGCGGGAGGCTTCTACGCCCAGCGCGAGGCCGACCACGAGCCGTACCGGCGCCTCGCCGAGCGCAACCTGCCCGTGGTGCTCATGAACGCCTCGATCGAGTCGCTCGACTTCCCCCGGGTCTCGTGCGACGACGTCGTGGCCATGAACCAGGCGCTCGGGCACCTCCTGTCGCTGGGGCACCGCAGGATCGGGCTCCTGCTCGGGCCCACCGACCACATCCCCTCCGAGCGCAAGCTCGCCGCGGCCCATGCGCTGGCGGCCCGGCACGGCGTGACCATCGACCCCGCGCTCGTCCAGCACAGCCAGTACTCGCTCGAGAGCGGCCAGGCCGCCTCGGTGCGGCTCCTGGACGCCGGGGCGACCGCGATCGTGTGCGCGAGCGACCCCCTCGCGCTCGGTGCGATCCGCGCGGTGCGCCGGGCCGGCATGCAGGTCCCGACCGACGTGTCGGTCGTGGGCTACGACGACTCGGCGCTCATGAACTCGACCGACCCCGCGCTCACGACCGTCCGCCAGCCCATCGAACCCATGGGGCGAGCCGCCGTGGACCTGCTCGCGAGCATGATCGCGGGCGCCGACGTGTCGCGCGACGAGCTGCTGTTCGAGCCCGAGCTCGTGGTGCGCGGCTCGACCGCGCCGCTGCGGAGCGCCAGGACCGACTAGCCTGCTCGGCCGCTGACGAGGGCGCCGTCCCGGGGACTCCCCGGGGCGGCGCCCTCCGTGCTGCCTGCCCGCCTCGGCGCGTGCTCGGCGACCAGCCTCGGCTAAGGTCGCGTTTTGATAACGCTGCTGTCGAGTTCTTGCGTGCTTGCTGTCGAGTGATTACGTTGATGCCCAGGACGACCGATCCCCGGATCAGGAGTCCACGGCGAGCCCGCCCGGGTCGCCGCGCTCGACGCAGAGCACCCGTTCACCGCTGAACGGGACGGACGGAAGACGAGGACACGGTGCGCGAGGACGACTCGACCCGAACGACGGCCGACCCCACCTGGTGGCGGGACGCGGTCATCTACCAGGTGTACGTGCGCAGCTTCGCGGACGGTGACGGCGACGGCACGGGGGACCTGGCCGGCGTGCGGCAGCACCTGCCCTACCTGCGCGACCTGGGCGTCGACGCGATCTGGTTCACCCCCTGGTACCTGTCCCCGCTCGCCGACGGCGGCTACGACGTCGCGGACTACCGCGAGATCGACCCGCAGTTCGGCACCCTCGCGGAGGCCGAGCAGCTCGTCGCCGAGGCCCGCGCGCTGGGCATCCGCACGATCGTCGACGTCGTGCCCAACCACGTCTCGGCCGCGCACCGCTGGTTCCAGGCCGCGCTCGACGCAGGCCCCGGCTCGCCCGAGCGCGAGCGCTTCTGGTTCCACCCCGGCAAGGGCCCGGGCGGCGACGAGATGCCCACGCACTGGGTCTCCGACTTTCAGGGCACCACCTGGACCCGCACCGCGAACCCCGACGGCACGCCCGGCGAGTGGTACCTGCACCTGTTCACGCCCGAGCAGCCGGACCTCAACTGGAACCACCCCGACGTCCGGAGCGAGCACGAGGACATCCTGCGGTTCTGGTTCGACCGCGGCGCCGCCGGCATCCGCATCGACTCCGCCGCGCTGCTCGTCAAGGACGCGACGCTCCCCGAGGTCCCGGCCCACCCCGGCCCGGGCGAGCACCCCCACGTCGACCGCGACGAGATCCACGACATCTACCGCGGCTGGCGCGCCGTCGCCGAGTCCTACGACGAGCCGCGCGTCCTGGTGGGCGAGGTCTGGCTCGCCGACCGTGCCCGGTTCGCGCAGTACCTGCGTCCCGACGAGATGCACACCGCGTTCAACTTCGACTTCATGGCCCGTCCCTGGGACGCCAAGGCGCTGCGCGAGTCCGTCCAGACGACGCTCGACGCGCACGCCCCCGTGGGCGCGCCCTCCACGTGGGTCCTGTCCAACCACGACGTGACCCGCCCCGTGACGCGCTACGGCCGCGAGGACAGCGCGTTCGCCTTCCCGGCCAAGCGCTTCGGGACGCCGACCGACCTGGCCACCGGACGCCGTCGGGCACGGGCAGCCGCCCTGCTCTCCGCCGCGCTGCCCGGCTCCCTGTACGTCTACCAGGGCGACGAGCTCGGCCTGCCCGAGGTCGAGGACCTCCCGCTCGACGTCATCAACGACCCCATGCACTTCCGGTCCGGGGGAGTGGACCCCGGCCGCGACGGCTGCCGCGTCCCCCTGCCGTGGACGCGCGGCGGGAGCAGCCACGGGTTCGGGCCCGACGGCGGCGCTCACCCCTGGCTGCCCCAGCCCGCCGGGTGGGGCGACCTGTCCGTCGAGGCCCAGGCCGACGACGACGCGTCGATGCTCAGCCTCTACCGCCGCGTCCTCGCCCTGCGCCGCGCCGAGCCCGCGTTCCGCAGCGGCTTCGCGTGGGCCGACGACGTCCTGGCCGGCGACGCGACCGGCCAGGTGCTCGCCTTCACGCGCGGCGACGTGCTGTGCGTCGTGAACCTCGGCCCCACCGTCCCGCTGCCCGCCGGGTACGAGGTGCTCCTGGCGAGCGACGACCTCGAGCAAGGGCCCGCGGGCGCCGAGCTCCCCACCGACACGGCCGCGTGGCTCCGGCGCACCCCGCCCGGCCGCGCGACCGGCACCACCCCCGCCTGACAGCGCCCGACACGCACCACCCGACACGCACGACCCGCACACCCGCCCGACAAGGAGCAGAGACAATGAAGTCCACACGCCGCGCGATCGCCCTCACCCTCGTGGGGGCCCTCACCGCCACCGCACTCGCCGCCTGCTCGAGCTCCGGCTCGGGCGACGACGAGTCCGCCGACGGGAAGACCACCCTCAAGGTCGTGTCCCTCCTGCCCGGCTCCGAGCCCGAGGCCGTCGCCGCCTTCAACGAGCAGGTCGAGCAGTTCGAGGACGCCAACCCCGACATCGACGTCGTGCCCGAGGAGTACGAGTGGAAGGCGACCACGTTCGCCGCCCAGCTCGCCGGCGGCACCCTGCCCGACGTGTTCGAGATCCCGTTCACCGACGCCAAGACCCTCGTCGAGAACAAGCAGATCGCCGACCTCGACACCCAGTTCCGCACCCTGCCCTACGCCGACGCGTTCAACCCGGCGATCATCGACGCCGGGACCGGCCCCGACGGGCACGTCTACGCCATCCCCGCCAAGAACGTCTACGGCGTCGGCCTCCACTACAACCGAACCCTGTTCGAGTCCGCGGGCCTCGACCCCGACTCGCCGCCGACCACCTGGGACCAGGTCCGGGAGTACGCCAAGAAGATCGCCGACGCCAACCCCGGCGTCGCGGGCTACGCACAGATGACCCAGAACAACACGGGCGGCTGGCAGCTCACCGTCAACACCTACTCGCGCGGCGGACGCGTCCAGGACGTCGACGACGACGGCAGGGCCACCGAGTCGCTCGACAACGACGGCACCAAGGAAGCCCTCGAGTTCCTCCAGGCCCTGCGCTGGGAGGACAACTCCATGGGCAGCAACTTCCTCCTCGACTGGGGCACCATGAACGAGGCCTTCGCCGCCGGGCAGGTCGCGATGTACACGTCGGGCTCCGACGTCTACACCTCGATGGTCCAGTCCAACGGGCTCGACCCCTCGACCTACGGCCTCACCGCGCTGCCCCTCGACGGCGACGACGCCGGCGTCCTCACGGGCGGCACGCTCGCCGCGATGCCCGCCCAGGCCACCGACGACAAGAAGGCCGCCGCGGTCAGGTGGATCGACTTCTTCTACCTCAACAAGCTCGTCGACCAGGACGCCGCCGTCAAGGACGCCCAGACGCTCGTCGCGAGCGACCAGCCCGTCGGCACCCCCGTGCTCCCCATGTTCAGCAAGGAGCAGTACCAGGAGAACCAGACGTGGATCAAGGACTACATCAACGTCCCGCTGAACCAGATGACCGGGTACACCGACACCATGTTCGACCTGCCCCTCGTCGGTGAGCCCTCGCAGAAGACGCAGGAGATCTACGCGCTCCTGGACCCCGTCGTCCAGGCCGTGCTGACCGACGAGAACGCCGACATCGACACGCTGCTGGCGGACGCGAACAAGCAGGCACAGGCACTGCTCGACCAGGGGTGACGTGCTGGGTGAGGTGACGCGGGGGACGGGGCCGGGCCTTCCATCCGGCCTCGTTCCTCGGCCTCCCGCCAGACCCGCCACGGCCCGGCCCCGTCCCCCGCATCCCCTTCCGGCCCTGCCCCCTGTCTCGCCCGGGCTCACCCGGAGCTCGTGAGAGCTCGTGGCCCGGCCCTCGTTCTCCCGGTCGGTCGCGAGCCCCCTGGCGACCGACCGGGAATCCTCCTCTTCTCCCCGACCCCGAAGGACCTTCCGTGACCGCGACCAGTGCACCACCGCGCAGACGCCACGAAGCGCCTGCCGACAGGCCCGCCCGACGACGGTCGCCCGCGACCTGGGTGCGCGGGGGCGGGCTCAGCAACCTGATCTTCCTGCTGCCCGTGATCGTGATCTTCGGGGTCTTCTCGTGGTTCCCCATCGTGCGCGCGCTCGTCATGAGCGTGCAGGAGACCAACCTCGTCGACACCCGGTTCGTGGGGCTCGACAACTTCCGGTACGTCCTGGCGGACCCGTTGCTGTGGACCGCGGTCAAGAACACGGCCTACTTCGCGTTCCTCGCGCTGCTGTTCGGCTACCCGATCCCGCTCGTGGCGGCGGTGCTCATGAGCGAGGTGCGGCGGTACAAGGGGCTGTACTCGGCGCTCGCGTACCTGCCCGTCGTCGTGCCGCCCGTCGTGGCGGTGCTGCTGTGGAAGTTCTTCTACGACGGCAGCCCCAACGGTGTCTTCAACACCATCCTTGGCTGGGTGGGGCTGGGCCCCTACCCGTGGCTCCAGGACGCGACGACCGCGATGCCCTCGCTCGTCCTGGCGGCCACGTGGGCAGGAGCGGGCGGCACGATCATCATCTACCTCGCGGCCCTCACGAGCGTCCCGCCCGAGCTCTACGACGCGGCCGAGGTCGACGGCGCGGGCGTGTGGCGCAAGGTGTGGCACGTGACCATGCCCCAGCTGCGCGGGGTCCTGTTCATCACCCTGATCCTGCAGGTCATCGGGACCGCGCAGGTGTTCCTCGAGCCCTACCTGTTCACGGGCGGCGGCCCCGCGAACTCGACCATCACGATCCTGCTGCTCATCTACAACTACGCGTTCGCGAACAGCCTGGGCGGCAACTACGGCGCGGCGACGGCCCTGTCGCTCATGCTCGCGCTCGCCCTCGCCGCCTTCTCCGCCCTGTACTTCCGCCTGACCCGGTCCTGGAGCACCTCATGACGACCTCGCGCACAGACCGTCCCGCCTCGCCCGTGGAGGTCTCGGCCCAGGGCGGCGGCCCGATGGCCGGGCTCGCCGAGAAGGCCTACCTGACCCGGCGCGAGGGCGACGCGGCGCGTGAACGCAGGCGGCGCCGTCGGGCCCTGGACGCCGTGGCGGACCGGGGTGCGGTGTCCGTCGCGGACTGGCGGCGCCCCTCGGTGCGGTTCGGGATGGGCGGCACGCACGTGCTGCTGCTCGTGCTGCTCGTCGTCGCAGGGCTCGGGCCCATGCTGCTGCTCGCCAAGTTCGCGGTCACGCCCACCCAGGACATCCTGCGCACGCCCATGGCGATCTTCCCGAACGGCATCGCGTGGGACAACCTCGACAAGGCGTGGAACGAGGTCCAGGTCAGCAAGTACTTCTTCAACACGATCTGGCTCGCGCTCGGCTCGTGGGCCGTGCAGATGGTCGTCGCGACGACGGCCGGGTACGCGCTGTCGGTCCTGCGCCCGCGCTACGGCAGGGCGATCCAGGCGGCGGTGCTGTCGACCATGTTCATCCCGGCCGTGGTGCTGCTCGTCCCGCTGTACCTGACGATCCTGGACCCGCCCCTGCTGGGCACCTCCCTCATCAACAGCTTCTGGGCCGTGTGGCTGCCCGCGGGCGCGAGCGCGTTCAACGTGCTGCTCGTGCAGCGCTTCTTCGACAACCTGCCGCGCGAGGTCTTCGAGGCCGCGCGGGTCGACGGCGCGGGACCCTACCGGCTGTTCTGGTCGATCGTGCTGCCCATGTCCAAGCCCATCCTGGGCGTGGTCTCGGTGTTCGCGATCATCGCGAGCTGGAAGGACTTCCTCTGGCCCCTCCTGGTCCTCAAGGACCCGCTGATCCAGCCGCTGTCGGTGCGTCTGCCCGCGATCGCGGCCACGACCGACAAGGGCGTGTTCCTCGCGGCGCTCGCGATCTCGACCATCATCCCCGTGCTGCTGTTCCTCGTGTTCCAGCGCACGTTCCTGCAGGGGGCGGGGCTCGGGGGAGCGGTCAAGGGGTAGCCCCGGGGCGGCGGTCCCACGCCCCCGCCGAGGACGAGGCGCGTTCTGACGAACTGTCCCGTCAATGTCACGTCGGCCTCGATCCTCTCGGGCGGGGAACGTCCAGGAACGACTGAGAAGATGGCGACATGCCCTCGTACTCGCCCCAGACGACGGCCGCCGGACCCGGTGCACGGACCAGCACCGCTCCTGCCGCTGCCGCAGAAGTCCGCCCCTACGACGCCCTCCTCCTGTACTCGTTCGGAGGGCCCAACAAGCCCGAGGACGTCGTGCCGTTCCTGCGCAACGTCACGGTCGGCAAGGGGATCCCCGACGAGCGTCTCGAGGAGGTCGGAGAGCACTACTACGGGTTCGGGGGCAAGAGCCCCATCAACGAGCAGAACCTCGCGCTCAAGGCAGCGCTCGAGGAGGAGCTCGCGGACCGCGGGATCGACCTGCCCGTCGTGTGGGGCAACCGCAACTGGGAGCCCTACACGCGCGACGCCGTCGAGCAGCTCGCCGAGGCCGGCGCCCAGCGCGTCGTGGCCCTCGTGACCTCGGCCTTCTCGTCCTACTCCGGGTGCCGTCAGTACCGGGAGGACCTCGCGCTCACGCTCGACGCGCGCGGTGAGCTCGGTGCCGACGGCTCGACCGGCATCCAGTTCGACAAGGTGCGCTCGTACTTCAACCACCCCGGGTTCGCGCAGGCGAACATCGACGCGGTGCTCGAGGGCTACGAGGCGCTCGCGGCCAAGGGGGGCGACGTCACCGAGGCCCGCCTCGTGTTCGTCACGCACTCGATCCCCCTGACCATGGAGGCCGCGTCGCGCATCTCGCACGCGACCTACTCGCGCCAGCACCTCGACCTGGCCCGCGTCGTCGCGGAGGAGGTCTCGGCGCGCCTCGGCCACGAGGTCGAGTGGAACCTCACGTTCTGCTCGCGCTCGGGCCCGCCCGCGCAGCCGTGGCTCGAGCCCGACGTCAACGACCACCTGGAGTCGCTGGCCGCCGACGACGTCACGAACGTCGTGCTCTCGCCCATCGGCTTCGTGTCCGACCACATGGAGGTCGCGTACGACCTCGACACCGAGGCCATGGAGACCGCGGCGCGGCTCGGGATCACCGCGGTGCGCGCCGGCACGGTCGGCACCCGTGCCCCCTTCGTCAAGGGACTCGTGGACCTCGTGCTCGAGCGTGCGGCGATCGCCCGCGACGAGAAGTTCACGGAGGCCGTGGTCGGAGAGCTCGGCCCGTTCCGCTCGGTGTGCGCGCCGGACTGCTGCCTGCGCCGCGACGGGGAGCCCAGCGGCATCCCGGCGCTGTGCAGCACGGACCTGCACCGCTGACCCGACCCGCACGACTCCCGGGACGTCGACGGACCGGGAGCACGACGTACTTCAGAGAGGCACGACGATGAACGACGCACACCGCGTCCCCGTGGACCACGAGCAGATCAACGACTCGATCCGCTACACCATGTGGTCGGTCTTCGCGCTGGCCGAGTCCCTGCCGGCCGATCCCGCCGAGCGCACCGAGATGGTCGAGGCCGCGCTCGCCGCGGTCGGCGGCGGCGACGACCCGGCGGCCGTCGACGGCGACCTCGTGGTCCGCGGGTGGTACGACGTGGGCGGCCTGCGCTCCGACGCGGACCTCATGGTCTGGTGGCACGGCCCGACCGTCGAGTCCGTCCAGGGCGCGTACCAGCGCCTGCGGGCCAGCGAGCTCGGCCGTCACCTCGAGCCGGTCTGGTCCAACGTCGCGCTGCACCGCCCGGCCGAGTTCAACCGCGGGCACGTCCCGGCCTTCCTCATGCACGAGGAGCCGGGGGCGTACCTGTGCGTGTACCCGTTCGTGCGGTCCTACGACTGGTACCTCCTGCCCGACGCGGAGCGTCGCACCATGCTGCGCGACCACGGTCTGGCGGCCCGTGACTACCCGGACGTGCGCGCCAACACGGTCGCGTCGTTCGCGCTGGGCGACTACGAGTGGCTCCTGGCCTTCGAGGCCGCCGAGCTGCACCGCATCGTCGACCTCATGCGCGAGCTGCGGGCCACCGAGGCGCGCCGCCACGTGCGCGAGGAGACACCGTTCTTCACGGGCCCCCGGACGACGCTGATCGAGTGGGCGGGGCGTCAGCCGCTGTCCTGAGCCCGGGTCGTGCCGCTGGGTGCGGAGCGGCCGTCGCGGATCCTGCCGATCTGCGACAGCCGCTCCGCACCTAGCGTTCGAGCGAGTCCCGGGCGTCGAGGGTGCGGCCGAAGGCCCCGAACAGGTCGACGGACATCGGCACGTGGCCGTGCTCCCAGGCGGGCGTGACGTACTGCTGCTCGGCGAAGGTCCGGTCCGTGGACGACGCCCCGGTCGTCTCCGGGGCGAGGAGACGGACGAGTGCGCCGAGCCCCGCTCGCAGCATGCTGTTCATGTGGTTCTCCGACGGCGGGCCGCGGCGCGGCGATGTGCTGGCGCCGGAGCGTAACCGTTCAGGGGCTTGTCGCACCAGCGGAGCGACCCCAGGATGCTCAGCATGCTGAGTATTGGCATGCTGGGAGCATGAGCACCGTCCGAGGAACCATGTCAGCCCAGCCCGTCGAGGCCCCCACGACCGCCGACCGGGTCCGTCAGGTCACCGTCCTCGTCGGGGCGGCGGTCGCGATCGTCGGCGCCGCGTACGGCTCCGGGGCGTTCGGCGGCCAGGCGATCCAGGACGCCGCCGGGGGAGCCCTCGCGGCCGACGCGACCGTGGTCGCCCCCGACGGTCCCGCGTTCTCGATCTGGTCCTTGATCTACCTGGGGCTCGCGGTGTTCGCGGTCTACCAGGTGCTCCCGCGCCAGGCCACGGACCCCCGGCTCCGGGCGGTGTCCTGGTGGGTCCTGGCCTCGATGCTGCTCAACGCCGCGTGGATCGGCGTCGTCCAGACCGGGGTCCTGCCGCTCAGCGTCCTGGTGATCGGCGTCCTCGTCGCGGTCCTCGCCGTGATCCTCGTCCGCCTCGTCCGGACCCCTCCCATGACCGCTCTGCAGGCCGTCGTCCTCGACGGCACGGTCGGGCTCTACCTGGGCTGGGCCAGCGTCGCGACGCTCGCGAACGTCGCCGCGACGCTCTCCGACGCCGGCGTGGGGGAGCTGGCCCTGGGGGTGACCGCCTGGGGCGTCGTCGTCGTCGCAGCCGGAGCCGTGCTGGCGATCGCCTACGCGGTCTTCGCGGCACGCCGCCCCGTGGTCGCGATCGGCATCGGGCTGGCCATGGCCTGGGGGCTCGGCTGGATCGCCGCCGGCCGGGCCGCCGGTCCGCTCGTCGACGGCACGGTCGCGGTCGCCGCCGGCGTCGCGGCGGCCGTCGCGCTCCTCGCCCCCGTCGTGACCACGCTGCGCGCACGACGCGGCTGACGCTGCGCCGTCGGGCGCCGTCGGGCGCCGGCGGGCGAGCGGGCGCCGACCGCGCAGGCCCGCACGACGCAGGGGCGGTCCTCGCCGCGCGAGGACCGCCCCCGTCGGGCGCCGGGCGATGACCGCTACGGGTAGAGCCCGCGGATCTGGTGCGCCTCCGCGGTGCGCTGGATCCCGATGACGAGCGCCGCGTCGCGCAGGCTCATCTCCCCGCGGCGGGCGAGCGACGAGACCCCCTGGTACGCGACGTGCATGCGGTGCTCGAGCTTCTCCCCGATCTCCTGCTCGGTCCACCAGTACGCCTGGTTCGCCTGCACCCACTCGAAGTAGGAGACGACGACGCCGCCCGCGTTCGCGAGGATGTCCGGCACCACGGTGACCCCGTTCTTCGCGAGGATGCGGTCGCCGGCGGCGGTCGTCGGACCGTTCGCGCCCTCGACGACCCAGCGGGCCTTGACGGTGTGCGCGGTCTCGTCGTCGAGCACCCCCTCGACGGCGGCAGGGATGAGCACGTCGACCGGCAGCGCGAGCAGCGCGTGGTTGTCGATCGGCTCCGAGTCCTCGAAACCGACCACGGTCCCGGTCTCGGCGACGTGCCGGAACAGCGCGGCGACGTCGAGCCCGTCCTCGTCGTGGACGCCGCCGTACTGGTCGCTCACCGCGACGACGCGGGCGCCCTGGCCCGCGAGGATCGCTGCCGCGTGCGAACCCACCTTGCCGAATCCCTGGACAGCGACCGACGCGTCCGAGACCTCGAGGCCCGCCTCCGCGAGCGCGGCCTTGGTCGTGTGGACCACGCCCTGGGACGTGGCCGTGGTGCGCCCGAGCGAGCCGCCCACCGGGATGGGCTTGCCCGTCACGACGCCCGGGATCGTGTACCCCTGGTTGACCGAGTAGGTGTCCATGACCCACGCCATGGTCTGCTCGCTGGTACCCATGTCCGGGGCCATGATGTCCCGCTCGGGGCCGATCACGGGCATGATCTCGCTCGTGTACCGGCGGGTCACGCGCTCGAGCTCGGCCTGCGAGTACTGGCGCGGGTCGATCGAGACCCCGCCCTTGGCCCCGCCGTACGGCAGGTCCACGACCGCACACTTCCAGGTCATCCACATCGCGAGCGCACGCACCTCCTCGATGTCGACGCTCGGGTGGTAGCGCAGGCCGCCCTTGCCGGGGCCGCGCGAGACGTTGTGCTGGACGCGGTATCCGCTGAACAGCACGATCTCCCCGCTGTCACGTCGTAGCGGCACCGAGACGTGGACCTCGCGGCGCGGGGTCGCGAGCATCTCGTGCAGGCCCGGGTCGTACCCGAGGATCTCGACCGCGCTCGCGAGCTGGCTGTGGGCCGTCGCGAGGGCCGAGGCCTTCTCGTGGGACGGTTCAGGGGCGGATGCTGCCTGGGGGGTACCGCTGGTGGGCGGCGTTGACGTCGTCGTCACTCTTCCTCCGGGTGATGAGGTATCCCGGCCTCCGAGGTGAGAGGCCGCGTCCGACCAACGTACCGCCAGGTCGGTCGCGGTTTCACGTCCGCGCCCGCGTCGGACGTGCCCGGTTCACCCCAGGGCGTCGATGCTCGCGAGCTCGTCGGGGCTCAGCGAGAAGCCGGAGACGTCGAAGTTCTCCTCGATCCTGGCCGGGGTCACGGACTTGGGGATCGCGACGAACCCGTGGTCCAGGTGCCAGCGCACGACGACCTGCGCGGTGCTCACGCCGTGCGCCCGGGCGACCGCCTGCAGGGCGGGGGAGTCGAGGTTCGTCCGCTTGAACGGGCTGTACCCCTCGATGACCACGCCGCGCCTGGCGTGCTGCTCGACGAGGTGCGCGTCGTAGTCGTCGGGCCCCCAGGGGATCTGGTTGACCGCGGGGGTCTCGCCCGTCTGCTCGGACAGGATGTCGAGCTGGTCCACCGAGTAGTTGGACACCCCGACCGATCGCACGAGGCCGACGTTCCGCGCCGCGAGCAGCTCGGCCCACACCCAGGGCGAGGCGTCACCGGACGGCGGCCAGTGGATGAGCCACAGGTCCAGGTAGTCCGTGCCGAGCAGGCGCAGCGACTGGGCGAGGGTCTCGTGCTCGCGCCCGACGTCGGCGGGACGCAGCTTGGTCGTGAGGAACACGTCCTCGCGCGGGACACCCGACGCGGCGAGGGCACGGCCGACCTGCTCCTCGTTGCCGTACATGGTCGCGGTGTCGATGTGCCGGTACCCGGTGTCGAGCGCGTGGCGGACCGCGCGGTAGCAGTCGTCGCCCTCGGACTGCCAGGTGCCGAGGCCGAGCAGGGGGATGTCGCCGCCGGGCAGGGCAGCGGTGGGGATCGAGGTCATGGTTCCCAGTCTTGGCACGGCCCGGGCGGGGACGCGAGCGGGGGAAGGGCGACGGGCGGACAGGTCGCGAGGTGCTGGTCGGTCTCGGCGCCGGACGCGGTCGTCGTCGCACCGGGGCGCAGGTGGCCGTACGACGCTTCCCGTGCAGCGGCACCGCTCGCCCGGACGGCGGCGTCCTGCGCGGTGCCCGATGCGTACAGCGCGGCAACGAGCACGATCGTGAGTCCGCCGACCAGCTTCGACCACCCCGGGAGCGCGAAGGTCGAGATGCCCGCCACGACGGCGCCGATCACGACCGGCACCGGGATGCCGTGGAGCGGGGCGAGGGGGAACTCGCCCTGCGCCACGAGCTCCGCCCCGATCCCCACGGGCACGAGCAGGGTGAGCACGATGCCCAGCCCGATCCGGCGCCGACCCGTGGCTGCCCGCAGGAGAGCGACGTTGGCGAATCCCATCCCGACGAGCAGCAGAAGCCCGAACGGAAGCATGACGACCGGGGCGAACATGGCCCCGACGAGGATGCCCGGGCCCGGTGTGGCGCCGAACGCGGCAAGGGCTCCGCAGCCCAGCGGCACAGCGACGGGAGCGAGACGGTCCTGCCCGGTGCGGCCGTCCTCGGAGGCGGGCCGTGGCGCTGTCATCCGCCGATGCTAGCGCTTGCGCGCGGGGACCAGGGCCGTCCCGGTGGACCGACCGCGAGACGCGGGTCCGACAGCACCTACCGCCGCGCCCGCCGCCGGAACGACGACGGCGTCTCGCCCGTCAGGCGCGCGAAGGTGCGGGTGAACGCGGGCTGGTCGTAGAAGCCCGTGGCGACCGCGACCTCCGCGATGGGGAGGTCCGTCCCGGCGAGCAGCTCGGCCGCGCGGTCGACCCGGGCGCGGAGCACGAGCTGTCGCGGGCTGAGCGAGAAAACGCGCCGCACGCGGCGGTCCAGCACGGCGGGCGTGCACCCCGCCAGCGCCGCGAGGTCGGCGACCGTGAGCGCCTGCCCCAGGCGCTCCTCGATCCCTGCGACGAGACGCGCCATCGAGTCCATCGAGGCGTCGTCGGCGTCGTCCTCGCGCAGGTCCTGCGAGACCGAGACCAGCCCGACGAGGTGACCGGCGCCGTCGTGCACCGGGAGCTTGGACGTCAGGAACCAGCCGGGCGTGCCGCCCAGGCGGCGGATGAGCTCGAGCTCGTTGCGCAGCGGGCGCCCCGAGCGCAGGACCTCGGCGTCCTGCTGGTCGTAGCGCTCGGCGAGCTGCGGCACGAACAGGTCCGTGGCACGCCTGCCCACCACGGCGCGCCGGGAGCGCTCGTTGGTGCGCGCCACGAAGACCCGGTTGACCAGCACGTACCGGCCCGTGACGTCCTTGGCGCAGAACATGGTCGACGAGAGCTCGTCCATGAGGTCGACCATCGCCGGGCTCAGGGCGGCGAGCAGCGCCTCGCCCTCGGGCCAGGTGCGTGGTGGGGTGGACTTGTCCGGAAGCGATGCCATGACAGCCCGGATCGTACAAGACGAAGCGTCAGCAACCGAGGCACGCTAGGACGATGAGCAACGAAGCATCGCCTGCCCCCGCGGCAGCACGCGCGGAGGACCGGTCACGAGCCGGCGCCCCCGCGTCCCCCGACCGCGTCGGCGTCCCGACGACGACCCCGATCGACCACCTGACCGACGACGCCGCGCGCCTGGCCCGCAGCTGGATCGCCGCGGCGAGCGCGGCCTCCGAGGGCGCGCGCGAGCGCAGGACCGCCGAGCGCCTCGGCGCCCTGGTGTCCGACCCCGCGGGTCTCGAGCTCGCGGTGCGCTTCGTCGACAACGTCGCGCGCCCCCAGGACGTCCAGGTCGCCGCGCACGAGCTGGGCCTGCTGGGCGGGCTCGCGGGCGGCGCCAAGGGGTTCCTCGGCCCGGTCGACACCGCGCTCCTGCGGCTCGGCGCGCGCATGGCGCCCGTGCTGCCCCAGGTCGTCGTGCCCGCCGCGCGGATCCGCCTGCGCCAGCTCGTGGGCCACCTCGTGGCCGACGCCGGCCCGGGGCTCGGCAAGCACCTCGCGCGCACGCGCGCCGAGGGTTACGCGCTCAACGTCAACCTCCTCGGGGAGGCCGTGCTCGGCGAGGACGAGGCCCAGGCCCGGCTCGCGCGGACCATCGCGCTCGTCGAGCGCCCCGACGTCGACTACGTGTCCGTCAAGGTGTCCTCGGTCGCGTCGCAGCTCGTCACGTGGGACCTCGAGGGCTCGCGCGACCGCGTCGTCGAGCGCCTCCTGCCGCTGTACCGGGCGGCGCGCGACCACGGGGTGTTCCTCAACCTCGACATGGAGGAGTACCGCGACCTGGCCCTGACGACCGAGGTCTTCCAGGCGGTCCTCGGACGCGAGGAGTTCCTCGGCCTGGAGGCCGGGATCGTGCTCCAGGCGTACCTGCCCGACGCGCTCGGCGCGCTCGACGGCCTCACCGCGTTCGCGACCGAGCGCGTCGCGGCGGGCGGAGCCCCCGTCAAGGTGCGCCTCGTCAAGGGCGCGAACCTCGCGATGGAGAAGGTCGAGGCCGAGCTCCACGGCTGGGAGCAGGCGCCCTACCCGACCAAGCCCGACGTCGACGCCAACTACGTGCGCCTCGTCGACCACGCGCTGCGCGCCCCGCGCACCGACGCCGTGCGGATCGGCGTCGCGAGCCACAACCTGTTCCACGTCGCGCTCGCGATCCTCGTCGCGCGGGCGCGCGGCGTCAGCCACGCGCTCGACGTCGAGATGCTCCAGGGCATGGCGCCGGGCGAGGCCCGGGCCGTGCGGGACGAGGTCGCCCGGGACGGCGGCCGCGTCGTCCTCTACACCCCGGTCGTCGCCCGCGAGGACTTCGACGTCGCGATCTCTTACCTCGTGCGCCGCCTCGAGGAGAACGCGGCCGAGCAGAACTTCCTGCACGCCATGTTCGCGCCCACGGACCACTCCTCGGACACCGCGATGGACCGCCAGGAGGCCGCGTACCGCGCCTCGGTCGAGCTCGGCACCCGGTACGCCGCCGCGGACGTGACGCCGCGTCGCCAGGCGCGCGACGCCGTCGGGCCCGCCTCGCCCGGGGAGCGCTTCACCAACGCCGCCGACACCGACCCGGCCGTCGCGGCGAACCGCGCCTGGGCCGCGCGGATCGTCGGACCGGACTCCGGGTTCGTGCCGGCGCAGTCGCCCGTGGTGACCAGCACGGACGAGGTGGACGACGTCGTCGCGCGCGCCGCCGGGGCCGCCGCGTCGTGGGCGCAGGTCGTCCCGGCCGACCGCGCCCGCGCGCTGCGCGCCGTGGCCGCGCGGCTCGAGGAGGCCCGCACCGCCCTCGTGACCGCCATGGTGCACGAGCCCGGCAAGACCGTCGCCGAGGCCGACCCCGAGGTCAGCGAGGCCGTCGACTTCGCGAGCTACTACGCGCGCTCGGCCGAGGCGCTCGACCAGGTACCCGGTGCGACGTTCACGCCCGACGGCGTGACCCTCGTGACCCCGCCGTGGAACTTCCCCGTCGCGATCCCCGTGGGCGGGATCGTCGCGGCGCTCGCGGCCGGCTCGGCCGTGATCGCGAAGCCGGCCCCGGCCACGCCGCGCTGCCTCGAGGTCGCGGTCGACGCGATCCACGCGGGACTCGCGGACGCCGTGGCGGGAGCCCCCGCCGGGAGCACCCTGACCGCCGAGGCCGTGCGCGACGTCGTGCAGCTCGCGCGCGTGCCCGACGGCGACCTGGGGCGCCATCTCGTGACGCACGAGGGCGTGGCCCGCGTGATCCTCACGGGGGCGATCGAGACGGCGCAGATGTTCGCGTCGTGGCGCCCCGACCTGGACGTGCTCGCGGAGACCTCGGGCAAGAACGCGATCGTCGTGACGCCCTCGGCGGACCTCGACCTCGCGGCGGCCGACGTCGTGCGCTCGGCGTTCGGGCACGCGGGCCAGAAGTGCTCGGCGGCCTCGCTCGTGATCCTCGTGGGCTCGGTCGGCGACCAGCGCACCGAGACCGGTCGCCGGTTCGCGGTGCAGCTCGTCGACGCGGTCCGCTCGCTCGCGGTCGGCCCGGCCACGGACGTCTCGACGACCATGGGCCCGCTCACCGAGGCGCCCGGCGACAAGCTGCTGCGCGCGCTGACGACGCTCGAACCCGGCGAGCAGTGGCTCGTCGCGCCGCGCCGCCTCGACGCCGCCGGCCGCCTCTGGACCCCGGGCCTGCGCTCGGGCGTCGCGCCGGGCTCGTTCTTCCACCTCACCGAGGCGTTCGGCCCGGTGCTCGGCATCATGACCGCCGCGACGCTCGACGAGGCGATCGAGCTGCAGAACGCGGTCTCGTTCGGCCTCACGGGCGGCATCCACAGCCTCGACGACACCGAGGTCCACACGTGGCTCGACCGCGTCCAGGTCGGCAACGCCTACGTCAACCGGGTCATCACGGGGGCCATCGTGCAGCGCCAGTCGTTCGGCGGCTGGAAGCGCTCGGCCGTGGGCCCGGGCGCCAAGGCGGGCGGCCCCAACTACGTGGCCGAGCTGGGCACGTGGAGCGACGCCGTCGCCGGGGGCTCGGGCTCGGCGGGCGAGGTGCCCGACGGCGGCCCCGTCCCCGCGCGCGACGTCTCGCCCGAGGCGTGGCTCGCCTGGGCGCGGGCCGACGACGCCCGCTGGTGGGCGCACGAGTTCGCGGTCGAGCACGACCCCTCGGGCCTGCACGTCGAGTCGAACGTGTTCCGGTACCGGCCGGTCGACGTCCTGACGGTCCGTGTCGGCACGGGGGCTGCGCCGGTCGAGGTCGAGCGCGTGCTGTCCGCGGCCCGCACGGCCGGGGTGCCGGTCGTGGTGAGCCGCACTGACGGTTCGTCGCCGGTGAGCGACGCCGGCTTCGCGGAGGCCGTCGCGCGAGGCGAGGTCACGGGCCGCGTGCGTGTGGTGGGCTCGGCGCCCGGGCTGCGTGAAGCGGCCGGGGGCCGGGTCGGCGACGTGACCGTGCTCGACCACCCGGTGCTCGCGAGCGGTCGGCGCGAGCTCCTCACGGTCCTGCGCGAGCAGGCGATCAGCCGGACGATGCACCGGTTCGGTCACGTCACACGCTGACCCCTGGGGTGTACCGAACCCGAGGTTCGTCCGGCGACCGCCGCTGGTCGCCGGACGAACCTCGGGTTCGGCACGATCAGGTGCGGCGTTCGAGCTGCGGCAGGTCGTCGTCGTGGAGCACGTCGGACAGCCGACGGCCGTCGAGCTCGGCCGCGTACGCGAGGTCGGCGCCATGGGGTCGCGCCTCCTGGAGCACGTGACCGCGGACGCCCAGCGCGGAGAGCCGGCCGCAGAGGTCGAGGACGTCCTGGCGCGAGTGGACCGTGGGGTCGACCGTGGTCCTGATCTCGTGCGCGACCCCCGAACGCTGCAGGGCGGCGAGCGACCGGTAGGCCGCCTCTCCCGACGGGCGGGCCCCGGTGATCCGCTCGTACCGGTCCGGGAGGTGCTTGATGTCGAGCCCGACCCAGTCGACGAGCGGCAGGACGTGCTCGAGGCGTACGGGCCACGCGCCCCCGGTGTGCAGCCCGACGCCGAGGCCCAGGTCGCGGACGTCGGCGATCGCTGCGGGGAGAGCGGGCTGGAGGGTGGGCTCGCCGCCCGAGAAGACGACCCCGTCGAGGAGCCCGTGCCGCCGCTCGAGGAACGCGACGACGTCGGGCCAGGGGATGGGGCTCCGGACCGCGCGCGGTGCGACCGAGACGAGGTCCGGGTTGTGGCAGTAGGTGCAGCGCCAGGGGCAGCCCTGGAGGAAGACGGTCGCGACGGCGCGACCGGGCCAGTCCACGGTCGAGAAGGACGTCATGCCCGCGACCGCGAGGGGCGCGAGGGCGCGGCTCGGGGACGTCCGGTGCTCTGCGGCCGGTGCTGCGACCGGTGGGCCGGAGGGACCTGGGGGAGAGCTCGCAAGGGCGGCCATGACAGGTCCTTCCGTCCGTGGATGGGCGTCGTGGAGCCCTCCGGGCGTGCTCGGGTCGGCGTCGACGCGACGTTCCTCGACGGTACGCGCGTGTGACCGGCGACTCACCGGGCGTGCTTGTGAGAATCTTCACAAGGGACCCCGAGCGGCGCACACTGGATGCCTCGGCGGTGCTCGCGCTTGTCCTCATGTCAAGCGTCCTTTACTCTCGGTGCATGCTGCATCGAGCACTCCGGACCGCCGCCCTGACCGCCGTCGTGATCGTGGTGCTGGGCGCCGCCCTCGGGGTCGCGGCCACCGGGTCGGACGGCGGGGCGCTGGCCCGCGGTGCTCGTGGGGCCCTCGTCGGCCTGCTCGTCGCGGCGGTCGCAGGGGTCCACCTCCTCGTCCGGACCCTGTTCGCGCGCGTCCCCGAGTCGTCAGGCCCCGAGCTGGCCGCGGGGTCGGTCGAGAGCGAGGTCTTCCTGCGCGCCGGCACCCAGGCGTTCCCCGACGCCGTGAGCGTCCTGCTGCTCGTCGCCCTCGTGGCCGCGCTCGCGGGAGGCGACCTCGCCCGCTGGCTCCCCGCCGCCGGGCTGGTCGTCGTGCTGCTCGACTTCGCGCTGCGCGCCCGTGCGCACTGGACGCAGCTCGTCGCGGCCTGATGGACAACCACGTGCGCGCGCGCCGCGCGGCCCTCGGGCTGACACAGGCCCAGCTCGCCGAGCGGCTCGGGGTCTCGCGCCAGACCGTCATCTCGATCGAGCGGGGTCGGTTCGACCCGAGCCTCCCGCTCGCGTTCCGCCTGTCCGCCCTCCTCGGTGCACCGATCGAGGAGCTGTTCGTCCCCCCGGACGACGACGTCGCCGTCCACCCCACCTAGGAAGAGGCCCCCGTGCTCGCAGTCTGGATACTCGTCGCCGTCGCGCTCCTGGTCGTGTGGCTCACCTGGCTCGGGGCCACCGACCGCATGACGCGCAACGGTCTGATCGGGATCAGGACGCCCGCGACGCAGCGCAGCGACGCGGGGTGGATCGCCGGGCACCGGGCGGCGCTCCGGGTCGTGGTCCCAGGAGGGGTCGTCGTCGCCGCGGTCGCGGTCGTGGTGTCGGTCCTGGAGCCCGACGGCGCCACGGACGCCGCGTTCTTCGCCGTCGCCGGCGCGTTGCTCGTCGAGGTGGTCGTCGCTGCCGTGGTCGCCGAGGTCGCGGCGCGTGGTGCGGGTGCGGACCTGGGGGACGAGCGCGTCGAGCAGTGGGACGTCGACTAGAGCGTGCGGTCAGGTCGCGGTGACCTTGGCCCGGACCGACGGATCGACGCGCGTCAGCCCCGCGAGGCGGGAAGCCGACCGCCCTCCTCGGTCGTGAGGAACCGGATCCGAGCGGGACGAGCACCGGCGGCCGCCCGCGCGCCCATGATCAGTCCGACGCCCCGCGGATGAGCTCGGGGGAGAAGACCCGCGGTGACCGGGAGACGGGGTGGCCCGCGATGAGGTCGAGCAGCATCCCGGTCGCGGCCTTGACCATCTCCACGACGGGGTTCTGCACCGTGGTCAGCGCGGGGCTCGTGGTCGCGGCGACGCCCAGGTTGTCGAACCCGACCACGGCCACGTCGCCGGGCACGGACTTCCCCCGGGCCCGCAGCACGCGCAGCGCGCCCTCGGCCATGAGGTCCGAGGCGGCGAAGACCGCGTCGATGTCCGGGTGGCGGTCGAGGAGCTCCTCCATGGCCGCCGCCCCGCCGGCCGCGGCGAAGTCCCCGGCGGCGACCGCGTCGTCGGGCAGGCCGGCCGCACGCAGAGCCTTGCGCCACCCCGTGAGGCGGTCCACGCCCGCCGTCATGTCCTGCGGGCCGGAGATCGTCGCGATGCGCCGGTAGCCGCCGTCGATCAGGCGCTGGGTCGCGATGCGTCCGCCCTCGACGTTGTCCACGTCCACGTAGACGAGGTCCTCCATCGCCGTGAACGGGCGACCGACGAACACCGCGGGCAGCGGCGAGGCGAGCACCGCGCCCTCGAGGTCGTCCTCGCGGTGGTGCGAGGTGATGATCGCGCCGTCGACGTGGCCGCTGCGCAGGTAGCGCACGATGCGCCCCGCGTGCTCGTCGGGACGTGCGATGAGCAGCACGAGCTGCAGGTCCGTGGGGGCGAGCGCGGCGCTGACGCCGCGGAGCGTGCCCGACAGGAAGGGGTCCGTGAGGATGCGCTCGTCGGGCTCGGGGACGACGAGCGCGATCGAGTCGGTGCGCCGGGTCACGAGGGACCGCGCCGCGCGGTTCGGGGTGTACCCGAGCTGGGCGACCGCGGCGTCGACGGCGGCCTGCGCCTCGGGGGAGACGCGCAGGCCGCCGTTGATGGCGCGCGACGCGGTCGAGCGGGACACGCCGGCCGTCTGTGCGACCTCGTCCAGGGTCGGCGCGGAACTCAGGGTGCTCATGGTCTCAGTATCCTGCCAGGCCTGGATGAGAGAACTGCCACGTTTCGGAGCGTGCCTCAGGGGCGCGCGGGGACGGCGTTCTGCGACGCGACCTGCGCGAACCAGCGACCGCTGGCCTTGACGGTGCGCTCCTGGGTCTCGTAGTCGACCCGGACCACCCCGAACCGCTTCGAGTAGCCCCAGGACCACTCGAAGTTGTCCAGGAGCGACCACGCGAAGTAGCCGCGCACGTCCGCACCGTGGTCGATCGAGTCCTTGACGGCCCGCAGGTGGGCGTCGAAGAACTCGATCCTGTCCTGGTCGTCGACCGACCCGTCGGCCTCCACGACGTCGTCGAACGCGCAGCCGTTCTCCGTGATGTAGAGCGGCACGCCCGCGGGCCCCGTGTAGTCCTTCTGGAGGCGGTCGAGCAGCCGGGTGAGCCCCTCGGGCTGGATCTCCCAGTTCTGGTCCGTGACCGGCAGGCCGCGCGGGTGGTTGAACACGCCGTCGGCTGCGGGGTACGGGCTCGACGTCGGGCGTTCGACGGGCGCCGAGCCGTCGAGCGAGGTCGACGCGGGCCGCGAGGACACGAGCTCGCCGTGGTAGTAGTTCACGCCCAGCGCGTCGATGGGCGACGAGATGATCTCGAGGTCCCCGTCCCGGACGTGGTCCGCGAAGCCGTGCTCGGCGACGTCGGCCAGGACGTCGGCCGGGTACTCACCCTTGATCACGGGGTCGAGGAAGATCCGGTTGAACTGTCCGTCGATGCGGCGGGCCGCGTCGACGTCCCCCGCGTCCTGGGGGTCGACCGGGTCCGCGACCGTGAAGTTGAGCGTGATCCCGAGGTTCGCCTCGGGTGCGCGCTCGCGCAGCGCCTGGATCGCGAGGCCGTGGCCCAGCAGCAGGTGGTGCGCCGCGGCGAGGCCGTCGGGGCGGCTCTGGCGGCCCGGTGCGTGGGCGCCGGCCGTGTACCCGAGGAACGCCGAGCACCACGGCTCGTTGAGGGTCGTCCAGACCCCGACGCGGTCCCCGAGCGCCTCGTGCATCGTCACGGCGTAGTCGGCGAACCGGTAGGCCGTGTCGCGGTTGGTCCATCCGCCCTGGTCCTCGATCGCCTGCGGCAGGTCCCAGTGGTACAGCGTGATCCACGGCAGGAGGTCCTTGGCGAGGAGCTCGTCGACCAGGCGCGAGTAGAAGTCCAGGCCCTTCTGGTTGACCGCGCCGCCACCGGGCTGGACGCGCGACCACGACGACGAGAAGCGGTAGGTGTCCAGGTTCAGGTCGGCCAGGAGCGCGACGTCCTCGCGGTAGCGGTGGTAGTGGTCGCACGCGACCTCGCCGTCGTCGCCGCCCAGGACCGCGCCCGGGACCCGGCAGAACGTGTCCCACACGGAGTCCTCGCGACCGTCGGTGTGCGCGGCCCCCTCGATCTGGAACGCGGCCGTGGCGGCGCCCCACAGGAACCCCTGGGGGAAGTCGACGCGGCCGGTCGTGCCCAGGTGGCGGGGGGTGATGATCTCGGTCATCCCTTGACAGCTCCTTGCATGATGCCGGCGACCAGCTGGCGGCCGGTGAAGATGAACAGCACGATGAGCGGCAGGGTCACGAGGAACACGCCGGCCATGACGAGCGAGTAGTCCACGAAGTAGTTCGCCTGCAGCGACCGCACCACGAGCGGCAGTGTCGGGTTCTCCTGGTTCAACACGATGGACGGCCAGAAGAAGTTCGTCCACTGCTGCACGAACGTGAACAGCCCGAGCATCGCGGCCGCGGGGCGTGCCGCGGGCAGGGCGATCGACCAGAAGGTCCGGAACATCGAGGCCCCGTCGACGCGCGCGGCCTCGATGAGCTCGAACGGCAGCGACTCCGACAGGTACTGCGTCATCCAGAACACGCCGAACGCGGTGACCAGCGAGGGCACGATCACGGCCTGCAGCTTCCCGATCCACCCGAGGTCGGACATGAGGATGAACATGGGGATCACGCCGAGCTGGGTCGGCACGGCCATGGTGGCGATGACGAAGACGAGCAGCGGGCCGCGGCCGCGGAACCGGAGCTTGGCGAACGAGTAGCCCGCGAGCGTGGAGAACAGGACCACGGACAACGAGGTGATGACCGCGATGATCACCGAGTTGGTGAACGCCTTCCAGAAGTTGATCGCCGACGAGCCGACGACCTCCGCGAACTGCGTGAACAGGCTCATGTCCGGCAGGAGCTGCGGCAGCGCGTCCTTGGAGATCGCCTCGGGGGTCGAGGAGCCCAGGATGATCGTGAAGTACAGCGGGAAGACCGAGACCAGCAGCACCAGGCCGAGGACCGTGTAGGTGACCCAGCCGGGTCGGCGCGTGTAGCCACCCGTGCCCTTGCGGACGGGGCGTCGGTTCGGGCGCCGTGCGGCGGCCCGGGCGGCGCCGGCGCCGGCGGTCTGGGCGACGACGGGGATCGAGCTCATCGCTTCTTCCGTTCGTTCGGTGCGCCGGTGGGGGCGCTGGGTCGGCGGGGTGGTGTGCCGGTGCGCTGGCGGGACGCGTTCTGGGCGCGGACGGCGGCCGCCGCGGCCTTGCGTCGGGCGCGCTGGACGGCGCGTGGTGCCTTCTTGCTGGGGCCCGACGTCGAGATGCTGCGCGTGATCGCGAAGTTCACGAGGCCGATGAGCAGGATGACGATGAACAGGATCCAGGCGATCGCGGCCGCGCGGCCGAAGTTCTTCTGGTTGCCCCACGCGACGTCGTACAGGTAGAGGACGGTCGTCATCCACTGCCGGTCGGCGCCGCCGAGGCCCTGGGCGTCGAACGCGCGGACCTCGTCGAAGATCTGCAGGCCGCCGATGGTCGAGGTGATGATGACGAAGATGATCGTGGCCCGGATCTGCGGGACGGTCACGGAGAAGAACTGGCGGAAGCGGCCCGCGCCGTCGATGATCGCGGCCTCGTAGAGCTCGCGCGGGACGGCCTGCATCGCGGCGAGGAAGATGAGCGCGTTGTAGCCGGTCCAGCGGAAGTTGACCATCGACGCGATGGCGACGTGGCTCGCGAACGCGTCGGCGTGCCAGCGGATCGGGTCGACGCCGATCACGCCGAGCAGGCCGTTGATGAGGCCGTACTGGTCCGCGAACAGGCGGCCGAAGATGAGGCTGACGGCGATGGGGGCCACGACGTAGGGCAGCAGGACGCCCATGCGCCAGAAGGTCGCGGCGCGCAGGTTCTGGTCGAGCAGGGCCGCGATGATGATCGCGCAGATCACCTGCGGGACGGAGGACAGCACGAAGATCGAGAACGTGTTGCGCAGCGACTTCCAGAAGGTGGGCTGCGCGAGGACGTCGACGAAGTTCTGGAACCCGACGAACTCTCCCTGCCCGCCCAGCAGGTTCCACTCGTGGACGGACACGAACGCGGTGTACGCCAGGGGGAAGAGGCCGGTGACGGCGAACAGGATGAAGAACGGGGAGATGTAGAGGTAGGGGGAGAGCTTGACGTCCCAGCGACCGAGGCGCTGGGAGAAACCGACGCGGCGCGCGGTGGGGCGCGGCGGTCCGTCGAGGCCCTGGTTGGGCTGGGTGGGAGTGAGGACGCTCATCCGACTTTCCTGTGCTGGGTCGGGTTGGGGACGTGGTGCCCGACGGCGGCTGGGGGGTGGGTGCGCGGGGTGACCACCCCAAGTGGTCACCCCCCGCCCCGG